>JAPLLF010000707.1 GCA_026387715.1 Pseudomonadota bacterium | reverse complement strand
TCTTCGTTTGCCGGGAGCCTGCTACTCGGCGCGTTCCCGCTTACCGAGACGGGACTTGCACCCGCTGGATCACCACAGCGTGACGACGGGTTCTCGCCAGGATCCCCGGCGGGGCTTCCGTCGTCGTCACGACGCACCATGGCTCGCGATCCTACCATCCGTTCCTCGATCGAACCCGGCGCCGCTGACGTACGATGAAGGGATGCGTCACCTCGTGGCAGTCGCCCTCGTCCTCGCCGCATGTGGCGACGACGCCCCGGTCACGCCGACCTGCGGCGACGGCCACGTCGACGTCGGCGAGCAGTGCGACGACGCCAACGTCGATCCCGACGACGGCTGCGATGCGTGCCAGCTCGCCCCGATCCCGACGACGCCGTGGCAGGCCACCGTGGTGATCCGCGGCGCGACCGATCCCCACCACCTCGTGCTGACGCCGCGGGACGTCGCCGTCGACACCCGCGGCAACGTCTACGTCGCCGACAGCTATCGCCACCGCGTGGTTCGCATCGACGGGACCGGCACGCTCGACGTCGTCGCCGGCAACGGCACCGGGTCCTATGGCGGCGACAACGGCCCGGCCAAGCTGGCGGCGCTGCGCGCGCCCTACGGCGTCGCGGTCGATCCGGGCGGCAACGTCTACATCGCCGACACCGGCAACAACCGGATCCGCAAGGTCGACGCGGCCGGCGTGATCACCACGTTCGCCGCAGCGTCGATCCCGTGGGGGTGATCCCCACGGTGGCCGGCACCGGCGCGATCGGGTTCAGCGGCGATGGCGGCCCCGCGATCGCGGCGACGCTCGACTCGCCGCTCGGCGTCGCGGTCGACGAGGCCGGCGCGCTGTACATCGCCGACTCGTACAACGCGGTCGTCCGCAAGGTCGCCGGCGGGACGATCTCGACGATCGCGGGCACGACCGCGCTCGGCAACACCGGCGACGGTGGCCCCGCGACCGCCGCGCGGCTGACGACGCCCGCCCGGATCGCGATCGCCGGTGGGGTCCTGGTCGTCGCCGACGCCGACACCCAGAGCGTGCGACGGATCGACGCGACCGGCACGATCACGACGATCGCGGGCACCGGCACCGGCGGCTACGGCGGCGACGGCGGCCCCGCGATCGCCGCGCAGCTCGCCGCCCCGCAGGGCGTCGCGCTCGATCCGATGGGCGGCGTGTACATCGCCGACACCCAGAACTTCCGCGTCCGTCGGATCGACGCGGCCGGCGCGATGTCGACCGTCGCGGGCACCGGCGAGTTCGACGACGTCGGCGACGGCGGCGTCGCGACCGCCGGCTCGCTGCTCTACCCGCGCGGCATCGCGATCGATCCCGTGACCGAGACCGTGTACATCGCCGACACCGATCACCATCGCATCCGCAAGGTCGCCCCCGACGGCACGATCTCGACGGTCGCCGGCAACGGCATGGTCGGCACCGGCGGCGACGGTGGCCCGGCGACCGCGGCGCAGGTGTCGAGCCCGATCGCCGTCGCGATCGCGGCGAACGGCGAGCTGTTCATCGCGGAGCCGACGCGGATCCGCAAGGTCGACGCCGCCGGCGTGATCACGACGCTCGCCACGGGCCTCGGCTTCGTCAGCGGCATCGCCGCCGCGGGCAACGGCAGCGCGATCTTCTCCGACCGCGACGCCAACGTCGTCCAGCGGGTCACCGCGGCCGGCACGATCACCACGATCGTCGGCGTCGGCACCGCGGGGTTCTCGGGCGACGGCGGCGACGCGCTGCTCGCCGAGCTCAGGAGCCCCGACGGCGTGTTCGTCGACGGCGCCGACCTCGTGATCGCCGATACCGGCAACCGGTGCGTGCGGCGCGTGTCGTCGGCGAACACGATCACGACGATCGCGGGAGATGGCTCGATCGTGATGGGCGGCGTCACCGGCGACGGCGGCCCGGCGATCGCGGCCTCGCTCTACCCCTACGCGGCGGTCGTCGCCGGCGGCGAGCTGTACATCGCCGACGGCCTCGACTATCGCGTGCGGCGCGTGACCGGTGGCACGATCTCGACGATCGCGGGCACCGGCGTCGAGGGCGCGCGCGGCGATGGCGGGGCGGGAGCCGACGCGCGTGTCGGCTTCGCGTTCGATGTCGCCGCGGCCAACGGTGCCGCGTACGTCGTCGACAACAGCACGTTCCGCGTGCGCAAGATCGCGAGCACCGGCGCGATCACGACGTTCGCGGGGCGCGTCGATCCGGTCGGCGCTGGGCCGCGGGACCGCGCGACGCTGGTCGATCCGCGCGCGCTCGTGGAGACCCCCGACGGGCGGGTCGTCGCGGGCGGCACCGCGGGCGTCGTCCAGCGGGTCGGCGCGACCGCCGTGGAGATCGCGCTCGGGCGCTACCAGCAGGAGGTGCCGACCGCGAACCTCGCGCGCTATCGCGACGCCACGTTCGGCGCGGTGACCGGCCTGGCCTACGACCCCACGTCGCAGCACCTCTACGTCGCCGAGTCGGGCAATAACCGGATCGACGTCGTGACGATGGTCGATCCGCGCGACGCGTCGACGTGGACGATCGCGCCGCTCGCGAACGCGGCCGGCACCAACGGCGCCACCGACGGCCCCGCGCTCACCGCGCAGTTCCGCTCGCCGAGCGGGCTGTACTACGACGCGGCGACCCGCGCGCTCTACGTCGCCGACACCAACAACCACCTCATCCGGCGGATCGATCTGTCGACGGGCGAGGCGACCGCGACGGTGTCGACGATCGCCGGCACCACGATGACGCCCGGGTTCGCGGGCGACGGCGGCGCCGCGACGGGCGCCCAGCTCGACACCCCGCGCGCGCTGGCCGGCTGCCCCAACGGCGATCTCTACGTCGCCGATACCAACAACCACCGCGTCCGCCGGATCGCCGCCGGCGGCGCGATCTCGACCGTGCTCGGCGACGGCACCGACGGCACCATGGGCGAGGGGATCCCGGCGACGACGATCCCGGCGGGCGCGCCGCGCGGCGTCGCGTGCGATGCCAGCGGCAACGTGTTCGTGACCACGACCGAGACCGTGCGGTACCTGCCAGCGGACGCGACGTCGCACGTCGTCGACGGCGCCGGCGAGGCGCAGACGATCTTCGGCCGCGACCGCACGACGTTCCCCGCGAGCGCGAGCGACTGCCTGACCGGGATCATGGTCACCGCTGGCCCGGTGCTACACGTCGTCGATGCGTGCGCCGGCACGCTCGTCGAGCTCCGGCCCTGACAGCAGGATCTTCACGCGATCGGCGAACCGCGCCGGGATCGCCGCCCGCACGGCGGCGAACACGTGCGCGGGTGGGTAGCGCATCGAGAAGTGCTTGAGCACGAGGTGCTCGACGGTCACGTCGTCGCCGATCACCTCGAGCGCGTGCACGATCTCGTCGAGGTGCGTGTGCAGCTTGAGCCGCGCCAGGTCGCGCTCCTCGGCATCGAGGAACGTCGCCTCGATCACGAGGATCGGCGACGACCAGATGTGCCGCTGCGCGAGCAGCGAGGGCCCGTCGCAGTCGCCGATGAACGTGATCAACGGATCGAGGACCTCGATCGAGACGTCCTCGCCGGCCCGGCGCAGCCGCGCGATCTCCGCACCCGGCAGCCCGTGCAGCTCCGGCCGCAGCTTCTTCTTGTGCGCGAGGATCGTGTAGCCGAGGGACGGGACGCTGTGGTGCACGGGGAACGCGCGGACGCGCAGATCCTTGCGATGCGGCAGCTCGACCGGCGCGCCATCCGCGACCATGCCGACGAGCGTCGGATACGTGATGCGATCCTCGGCGACGTCCTCGAAGCGCGCCTCGGCGGCGATCAGCCGGGCGTACGCCTCGCGGATCGCCTCCGGGAGAAAGTAGATCGCCGGCCTGGCGTTACCGAGCATGCGCCGGAGCTGCCAGTGACGCGGCACGCACCGGGCGTGATCGCCGTGGGCGTGCGTGAGGAACACGTGGTCGATCGGCACGGCCGACAGCGGGCACTCGCCGAGATCGAACACGACGTCGAGCTCGGGCACCTGGAGGTAGGTCGCCAGCCCCGAGATCGAGAACCCCGCGAGCGTGAGGTTGTTCGCGGTGAGCTGCACCTGCTGGAGGGCGTTGAGGTGATCGGGGCAAGATCCGGACACGGTCGTCCTATCTAGCGCGGCCGCGCCGCGAACGCCGCATGAACCTTCACGAGCTCGGCCTCGATCCGCTCGACCTGCGCGGTGCTGGCCAGCGCGCCCGCCCGGCCCTGCGCCTCGACCTCGGCGCACAGCGCCGCCAGCGCCGGGGCGCCGAGCGTCTCGGCGGTGGACTTGAGGGTGTGGGTCGCGTGGAGCTCGCCCTGGACGTCGGCCGCGTCGTGCGCGACGCGCAGCGCCACGACCAGCGCGCCGGCATCGCTGATGAAGCTCGCGATCAGCTCCTGCACGATCGCGTGCCCGAGCACCTGCTCGAGCTCGCGCAGCACGGCGTCATCGAGCGTCATCATCCCTTACCCCTCCGCCTCGGATCCTTCCAGCCTACCCCAGATCCGACGACCGTCGCTTGAACGATCCGGTGCGCCAGAACACGAGGCCGATCACCAGCACGCCGATCGCGTTGAGCGCGGCGTCGGCCGCGGTCACGCCCTGGACGCCGTAGGCCTTGTCGAACCGCGAGTCGATGAACCCGACGTAGTTGATCGCCGTGTTCCCCGCCGCCATGAACAGGGTGTACTGGGTGGCCGCCGCGATCCCGCCCACGCCGATCGTCTCGAGCACCATCGCGGTGAACGCCGAGTAGCAGATGCCGGTGAACAGCGCGTAGCAGATCACCCCCCACACGTAGGTGACCTCGACGACCGGCGCGAGCGCCATCGCGAAGCCGACCATCGCGATCAGCACGCCGCCGAGCAGGTACATCTTGCGGCGGTTGTAGCGATCGCACAGCACCCCACCGATCAGCGCGCCGACCGCGGTGAGTCCACCCTGGGCCGGCCCGGTCATCAGCGCGATCAGGTCGTCGGACGCGTGGTAGCTCGTTGCCATGCCGCTGAAGTAGTTGGTCAGCGCCGCGGTCCCCACGGGCGACAGGCACAGGAGGACGCCGGTGAACCCAGCGCGGCTGAACAGCTCCTTGTTGACGTCGCGCAGCGTGTCGCCGAACACCGTCTTGACGTGCACCGCCGGGCGCCGCGGCTCGACGATGGCGAGCACCGCGAGCGACGGCAGCACCATCATCGCCGCGAGCGCGAGCCCGATGTAGATCGGCGCGATCTCGTGGCCGATCATGTAGATCGCGATCGCGGCTGACACCGCCCCACCCGACAGGTTGCCGACGTTGAGCCACGCGCCTGCCTGGCCGCGGACCTCGTCGGGCATCGTCGTCGCGAGCAGGCCGCCGTTGCAGCTGCCGACCAGGCCGGAGATCAGCTGCGCGATCACCGCGAAGATCATGTACTCGGTCGGGTACGTCGCGACCGGCACCAGGCAGGTGCCGACGAGCGCCGCCGCCGAGATCAGCGTGATGAGCACGTGCCAGTGCTTGCGACGGAGCCCGATGTCGACGATCGGCGCGTAGAGGAACTGCAGCATCGGCGGGATGAGCAGGATCAGCGAGTACCAGCCGATCGAGTCGACGTCGAGCTTCGAGTGCCGCACGAGGTACGGCATCACCTGCCCGGCGTACGACCCGACGACCCCGTAGGGCAGCGCGGCGAACGCGAACAACCAGACCGGAGGGTGGCCGGGACGGCCCGGAGGTTGCGAGCGCGCGGCCATGGTCGACCATCTTCTGCGGTACGTTCTCGACCGGCAATGACCCGCGTCGTGATCGTGACCGGCAGCTCGCGCGGCATCGGGCTCGCCCTCGCCACGGCCTGCGTCGCGCGCGGCGACCGCGTCG
>JAPLLF010000786.1 GCA_026387715.1 Pseudomonadota bacterium | reverse complement strand
CGTCGTCATGCTGCCGCTGCTCGCGCTCACGATCGCCACGGTGATCCACCTGCGCCGCGTGGCGCGGGAGACCGGCAGCCTCGTGATCAAGGCCGACGCCCTGCACTACATGACGGACGTCTACGTGAACGTCGGCGTCCTGGTCGCACTGTCGCTCGTGTGGCTCACCCACGAGCCGATCTTCGACACGATCATCTCCGTCGGCATCGCGCTGTACATGGTGATCTCGAGCCTGAAGATCGTCAGCGAGGGCTTCGGGGTGGTCATGGACAAGAGCCTCGACAAGGAGCCGGTCGCCAAGCTGAGCGCGCTGCTCGGTGCGTGCTCGAAGATCGAGTCGTTCCACGACTTCAAGACGCGCGCCGGCAAGGTCCCGCACGTCGACTTTCACGTCGTCGTGCGTCCCGAGATGACCGCGGTCGAGCTCCACGACCTGTACATCGAGCTGCGCGACCAGATCCGTGGTGTCGTCGGCACGAGCACCCGGGTGCTCATGCACGCCGATCCGGTCGGGCACCCCGAGGGCTCGACCATGGAGTCGTGATCAGGAGACTCAGAGCACCGGGCCGACGCACGACGAGATATCGAAGAAGATGAACGCGAGCGCCTTCTCCTGGGGCGTCAGCGGATCGGTCGAGCAACCGTTCGGGAACGGCGTGGTGATCGAGACGTCGAGCCCGTTGACGTGCATGTCGGAGAACACGACCTTGCCGCAGCGCTCTTCCTTGGCCACCGTCAGCGGCGTGCTGAACTCGAGATCCTGCACGCTCATCCGGCCGCTGGGCGACGCCGGATCGACGTAGACCCGTCGGTCGCTCTTGGTGGAGTCGTTCGAGGCCAGCGTGTAGCGCGGCTGGTTCACGGCGATCTTGCCGCTGCCATCGAGCCCGCCGACGTTCGCGAGCCAGGTGGCGAACGATTGCCCCTTGGGGACCGTCACGTCGACGACGGCGGTCTCGGTCACGCCCTGGGCCGCGGCGAAATCGAACGTGCCGACGGTCTGCCAGTCCTGCAGCCCATGGGTCTGGTTGCCGCTCTCGCCGCCGATCCAGATGTTGTGAAAGTGCGACATGAAGAGGCGCCCGCCGAGCCCCGCATAGTCGTGCACCGCATCCATCGCCGCCTGTGACTTCTCCGCGGCGCGCTGGTTGCCCTCGCACGAGAACATCACGAGGTCGTACGCGCTGAGCTTGGCGACCGCGGCGACGCTGTCGGTGGTGCCCCACAGCGTCTTGGCGTCCGAAAAATCGCCCGTGCCGCCGGTCCACGGACCGCCCCCTGGAATCGTCGTATCGAACCGAGGCGATCCATTGCCGTGGAACAGGTGGACCCGGCCATCCTGTGCGTCGGTCGTGAACTCGGTGTCCGACACGCCCAGCCGGCGCACGAGACACTCGAGCACGTCGTACGCGCCGGTGGTGATGGCGATCTTCGGCAGGTCGACGCTCGTCGTCAGCGTCGTCAGGTCGGTGCGGCTCCTGGGAAACGTGGTCTCGACCGCGGCCAAGGACGTGTCCTGACACGCCGCGACGTGGGGAAGCTTGAGCTCGCGGCGCCACTTGCCCGACGAGATCACGAGCGGGACGTCGCCGGTCGCCGGCACGTTGTTGAGGGTGAAGTGGCCGGCCTCGTCGGTGACGGCCCGCACGAGCGGGTCGCCAGGCAACGGGTCGCTGCAGCGTCCGCACGTCACGCCCTCGGTGAGGGGACCCGGCGGGGTCTGGGGCACGTAGACGTTCACGCCGTAGAGCGGCAACGTGCCGTTCGGCGCGTAGACGGTTCCGGACACGGTGGTCGGAGGCAGCCCCTTGGGGGCGCAATCGACCTGGAAGCACGCGAGGCCAGCGGCGCAAGCATCGGGGCTCCCCACGTCAGCATCGACGCCGACGATCTCACCTTGGTGTGGCTTGCCGCATGCGAGCAGTGTCGTGCACAGCGCGACCAAGACCGACTGGCGACGGAATCCCATGCGGCGCACCATATCAGGGTGCCCTGACCCAGGATCGGTCAGATCGCCGCGGTGAGCGGCGGGTGCGTGAGGCCCAGGTTTGCGAGGCTGGTGAGGCGGCGCAGTCGCCCCGTCAGCCGACGCAGCAGCCCCTGCGAGTGATCGAACACCGCGATCGGATCGCGGAGGATGACGAGCTCGATCGCGTGCCGCGCCGCGAAGGCGCGCGCGTCGCCGTTCGCGTCGTTGCCGATGAGCCAGGCTCGCCGCACCCCGGCGCGCTGACAGTCCACGAGCGCACGCTCGGCGTTGCGTGGCGAGGTCATGATCACGACGCCATCGAGCGCACCTGCCTGCTGGAGGCTCGCGGCCGCCTCGACCCCCGGGAGGATCGGGATGACCTCGTGGCCGTGTGCGACCAGGCCGAGGAAGAGATCCCTGGTCGGTCCGTCGGCGCCGCTCGACACCCCGACGAACGCGAGGCGATGCCCCGAGCGAAACGGATCGACTTCGGATGGGACGGCCATCCCTCAGTCCCTAGCAAGCCGCGTGCGCACCGCGAGACCACCCCCGAGCGGCCTCCACGACGTGTTCGGGACGTCGGGGCTGCCAATGGGGCGCTCGCCGACGGACGCGTTCGCCACGCCGTCATTCCTGGCGCGACGGGGATGCGAAGGGGAGGTGTAGGCTCATCACCCATGAAGGTCGCGCGTGGCCAGAAGCACCTGACGCTGAAGCTCGACGACGACCGCAAGGTCCTCGATCTCACGTCGCTCGCGAAGTCCTCGCTCGAGTCGGTCGCGATCAGCGGCGCGCCTGTGAAGCTGCCGAAGGCGTGGCCCGGGCTCAAGAAGCTCGCGATCTTTGATCGGATCACGAACTGGCAGGTGCTCGCCGGATACCCGCAGCTCGTCGAGCTCGACACCGGCCTGTTCTCCGACATCGACACGATCGGCTGGCTCGCGGCGATGCCCCGCCTGCGCAGGCTCGACCTCGACGTCGGCGCGCTCGCCTCGATCGACGAGGTCGGCGCGCTGGCGAACCTGCGTGAGTTGACCCTCCGCGGCTACAAGATGGACCTGGCGCCGCTCGCGCGGCTGGCCCAGCTGCGCCTGCTGCGGCTCCAGCTCGGCCAGGGCGTCCGCGGCATCGCGTCGCTCGCCGCGCTCACCAGGCTCGAGGTCCTCTCCATCGGCGAAGCCGGCCTCGCCGATCTCGACTTCTGCGCGGCGCTCACGAACCTCCGCGACCTGCGGATCCTCGGCGCCGGCGCCGACGTCGCCGGGCTCGCGGGCCT
>JAPLLF010000797.1 GCA_026387715.1 Pseudomonadota bacterium | reverse complement strand
GGGCGTCGTCCCCGGCGGCGGCGTCGCGCTGCTGCGCGCGCAGTCGGCGCTCGACGGCCTCAAGCTGTCGTCGGAGCAGAACTTCGGCGTCCAGATCGTGCGTCGCGCGATCGAGGAGCCGCTCCGCCAGATCTCGAACAACGCGGGCGTCGATGGCTCGAGCGTCGTGTCGAAGGTCACGGAAGGCACGGGCTCGTTCGGCTTCAACGCCGCGACGCTCGAGTACGGCGACCTCGTGAAGGCCGGCGTGATCGACCCGACCAAGGTCGCGGCATGGGCGGCATGGACTTCTAGTCCAGGCTTCTCCCACTCACGTCGGTTCAGACGGCGTCGCTTCGGCGACGCCGTCTGGCGTTTCGGAGGCTAGAGCTCCTGGATGCACTCCAGCTGCGCCTGCGCGCTGGCCTGGGTGGCGTGGCCAGTGGCCTTGTCGCAGGCGAAGTGCGCGACCACACAGCCGTAGGTCGACTGGTTGGCCGAGCTCGTCTGCACCTGCTGGTCGTCGACCTTCGGGAGGTCGGCCAGGCACTTGTCCCGCGCGCCGCCGGTGAGGGCCTCGCAGCACTCCGCCTGCAGGTGTGCGCCACGGGCGTAGGTGTCGCCGTGGGCGCCGCCACCGCAGGCGAGCATCATCGATAGAAGCCATCCGGTTACTAGTGTGGTCTTCACGAAACAGCCTTTCGTTCACGGATCCCTTGGAAAACGATGGATCCGGTCGTCACGAGAGTGGAACAAGGCAAGGCGTACGCCAACTTCGCGTGGCCGCTGCGTTGCAATAGGCTGGGCTCGATGCGGAAGCTCGTCATCGTCAGCGCTCAGGTCGTCTTCGCGGTCGCCGGCTGCGGCGCACATCTCCGGACCGAGATCGTCGGGCAGCGCCCGGCGATCGTCTCCACCCGCGCGGCCGTGCCGTCCCAGGAAGGCATCGCACCGGTCGCGCCCGTCGCCGTCGCCCCTCCGGGTGGCGACGCGCTCGGGTTGCCCGCGGGCAGCTACGATCTCGGCGTGTGGTTCGCGATGCCGCGCGCCCAGGTCGTCGACTGGACGGTGACCTGCGCCGGTGGCGTCACCGCGAGCGGCACGCTCGGCGAGCCGTTCGAGGCGTATCGCACGCGGCGGATCGCCCAGCTCGAGGCCGAGCGCGAGCGCGAGCGTCGGCAGGTCGCGTCGGCGACCAGCTTCGTGGTCGGCGCCGTGGCGCCGAGCGTGCAAGTGCGCGCGACGACCCCGACCGCCCAGGTCGACGCGACCGCCCAGGTCGACGCGACCGCGGTGGGCGAGCTCGCCTCGCAGCAGGTCGTGCCGTCGGTACGCGTCGAGCTGCCGCCCGGCGACGTCGGCGCGGGCACGGTGGTCGGCAACGCCCACCTCACGACCACCAGCGATGGCACGTGCGTGCTGTCCGCGGTCGCCGACGACGCGAACGTCACCGGCTCGATGCGGGTGACGCGCGTGCGCGATCTCGACGCGGAGGCGCGCCTCGCGATCATGGGGACGACCAGCAAGGCGTTCGCGATCCGCGGCTCGGTGTCGGCCGCGCGCGTCGCGACGGGCGCGGAGCCCGGCACCCGGCAACCCC
>JAPLLF010000526.1 GCA_026387715.1 Pseudomonadota bacterium | reverse complement strand
GGTGCGAGCGGTCGTATCTACACCGGGTACTTGATCAGCTATCCGTACATCGGGCGCGGCATGGTGATCTTCCGCGACCCGCACGGGCATCGCATGATCACGACGCCGGTGCGCCGCGTGCTCGGCGAGCCCGGCGGCAAGATGATCTACGTCGAGACCGAGAACAGCGTCTACCGCCTCGAGATCCACGGCGAGCCGCTGTTCCCGATGCGCACCGCCGGCGAGTAGGTCTCGCTCAGAGCTTGGGGAGCATCGCCGCGAGCTGCTCGATCTGCGCGCGCCCGAACACCGACGCGAACAGGATCGGGAGCTCGGCGACCTTGATCTTCGTCCGCCGCCGCAGCTCGAGCAGGTAGTGCGCGTTGAGCATGCGTCGGTCACGCGACAGCGTGCCGTGCGCCGCGAGCGCCGCGAGCGGCGCCGTCGTCGCCGGCGTGATCGTCTCGAGCACGCGCGCGACCGGTGAGCCGGGTGGGAAGTGCTCGGGGTAGATCTGGTTGACGATGATCTGCTGCGGCACGATCCCGAGCTCGCCGAGCTTGGCCTCCAGCTCGATCGCCTCGTTGACCGGCATCTCCTCGGCCAGGGTGACGAGCACCGCGGCGGTGCGGTCGGGATCCGCGAGGAGCTGCGCGACCGATCGCGCGTCGCGCGTGAGCGGCCCCTCGGGGACCGTGTCGACGATGACCTTGGGCACGCGCAGCATCGACACCGAGTGCCCCGAGGCCGGCATGTCGAACACGATGGTGTCCCAGACCTGCTTGCCGCGGTGGGTCTCGGTCGTGTGGAACCACGCCTTGCCGAGGAGCGCGTAGTCGTCGAGGCCGGGGATCGCGCGGAGGAACGTCTTGGTCACCCGGTTCTCGAACACCATCTCGTAGACGGTGCGGAACCGCAGGATCATCAGGCCGTACTCCGCGATCGCCGCCGCCGGATTCGTGTTCACCGCGGACAGGTTCGGCGCCAGCCCGACGACCTCGGTCCCGATCGGGCCCTGGTCGTAGAAGCGACCGACGCGATCGGCGGCGTTGGTCTGGAACAGCAACGTCTTGCGGCCACGCCGCGCGCACTCCGCCGCGATCGCCGTGGCCACGGTCGTGCGCCCGACCCCGCCCTTGCCGACGACCAGGATCAGCCGGCGGTCGAAGATCTCCACTACTTGGTCTCCTCTTCGACGACCGCGATGCCGGTGGCCTCCGCCGACCGCCAGCCGATCAGCTTGCGGAGCGTCCAGATGCCGTCGTCAGGGGTGATCTCCACGCGGACGTCGACGACCTTGTCGGCGCCGAGCGCCTTGGCGGCCGGGATCAGGAGCTGGTTCACCACGCGATCGAGGCCGACGTTGCCGGGGATCGGGATGAACAGGAAGTACGCGCTCGTGATCTGCGCGTGCACGATCGCGATCGGACGGAGGTTCGGGCCCACGTGGACGCTGTCCCGCTGGATGCGGACGGTCGACACCGACGAGCACGCGACCAGCGTGGCCGCGATCACGGCGAGAGAACGCATCGCGGGGACGCTATCACGGGCCAGTTATTCAGGTGGCACGTCAAGCAGTGATAGGATCCTCGAAGTGATCGGGCGGTTACTGTCGTGCGTGTTGTGCGTGCTGCTCGTTTTCGGGCCGGCACACGCCTATGCCGATACGCCGATGCCGACGCCCACGCCCACGCCGATCGAGTCGGGCCCCGAAGAGGCGCTCAGCCAGAAGATCGCCGTGTGGCGCTTCGACGCCCTCGGCATCGAGCCCGAGCTCGTCGCGCGCCTCGAGACGCTGTTCCGCATGGAGCTCGA
>JAPLLF010001178.1 GCA_026387715.1 Pseudomonadota bacterium | reverse complement strand
CAAGCAGCCGGGCCTGCGCATCGTGAAGATCGCCGACGGCGCCGAGGACAACTGGACCTACCTCGCGCACGAGCTCCCGCAGGGAGAAGAGGTCCTCGACTTCTTCCACGCCACCGAGCATCTCCACGGCGCGCTCGCCGCCGCCTACGGTGATGGCGCGTTGAGGACGCGCCATCGCGGCGAGGAGCTCGACGCCGTCTTGCGTGATGAGGTCGGTGGGGTCGGCAAGGTCATTCGCGCGCTCGATCACCTGCGCAAACAGTTTCCGCGCCGCGACGAGATCCGGCGATGCGCTGCGTACTTTCGCAAGAATCGCCACCGGATGCGCTACGCGGAGTGTCGCGCGGACGGCTTGATGATCGGCTCTGGCCTCGTCGAGGCTGCGTGCAAGACGCTTGTCGCGCAGCGCCTCAAACTCAGCGGGATGCGCTGGGGGCATGGCGCGCAAGCGATCCTCACACCGCGCGGGTGGGATCAGAGCGAGCGCTTCGACGAGGCCTGGGCGTTGCTTGCCGCCGAGTATCAGGTCGAGGTGCATCTGCTCGCCAGCGTCATCCCGCTCTTGCCACCGTCGAAGAAGTCGCGCGGCGGAAAGCGGGCAGGATGAGAACTACACCCAGCGTGCTCACCGTCGCGGCGAAGCTCATGTCCGGGTACCTCCCGTCGCCCGAGACGTCGTAGCTCCGCGCGTAGGTCCCGCCGGGCACCACCGGGCTCTCGCAGCAGCTCCCGGTCCCGGTTGGTCCGCACGTGCTCGCCAGCCCCACGCAGCTCACCGCCGGCGGACCATCACCAAGAGTGCCGATTGCATCGCCCGATACCCCCACCACGTCGAACCCGATCCGCCCGCAGCCCACGAGCACCAGCATCACCAGCGCGGCCGCCTTGCTCACCGGATGATGATACGCCCAGGTGGCGGGCGACCGCGCTACACGATGCGCCATAGCCTCGCGGGTCATCTCGTCGACGCCAGACGCTTCGAGGAGGCGACACTCGAGTACGCGTGGTTGTGGCATCGAACTCCCGAATTCGCGCCCAACTGATCGCCGCGTACCCGCCGGCGCGCGAACGTTTCGTCGCCATGCGCGACGTGGTGCAGCGACGTGACGCGTCTGCGCGACTGGTTCGCGCCAGATCTCGCGGCGCGGGCAGCACCGCCGTCGACGGGCCGGTACAATCACGTTGGTGGGCAGGACCGGACGCTTCTCCGCATCGTGCGCTGTGTGGTGTCTCGTCGGTATGGCGTGCGGGCGCATAGGCTTCGACCCGATCGGCGCCGGAAGCGACGGTCCGACCGGCGACGGGCCGCCGATGCTGTCGTGCTCCGGCCTGGCGTCGACGTGCGGTCCGACGGGCACTTCGTCGTGCTGTGGCAGCCCGCTGGTGCCGGGCGGGACGTTCTATCGGAGCTTCGACGTCGGCACCGACAACGCGTACCCCGACATGACGAACCCGGCGACGCTGAGCGACTTCCGGCTCGACACGTATGAGGTCACGGTCGGCCGCTTCCGGCAGTTCGTGAACGCGGGGACGGGAACGTCGGCGAATCCGCCGCCGACGGGCGCGGGCGCGCGGACGCTCGATGGCACCGCCAACCAGGGTGGCTGGGACCCGAGCTTCAACGCGAGCCTCACCGCGAACACTGCCGCGCTCGTCGTCGCGGTAAAGTGCGACGCGACCTATCAATCGTGGACCGACGCGCCGGGCGCCAACGAAGGCCTGCCGATGAACTGCGTCACCTGGTACGAGGCGATGGCGTTCTGCGCGTGGGATGGCGGGTATCTGCCGACCGAGGCAGAGTGGAACTATGCGGCGGCGGGCGGCAGCGACCAGCGCGCGTATCCGTGGTCGGACCCGGCGAGCGACCTCACCGTCGACTGCCCGCACGCGAACTACGGCAACGGCACGGTGTCCTGCGTGAACCCGCCGACCGGTGCCGTGAACCGCGTCGGCAGCGAGTCGCCGAAAGGCGATGGCAAGTGGGGCCAGTCGGACCTCGCCGGTAACGTGTACGAGTGGACGCTCGACTCGTACCACTCGTACCGCAATCCGTGCACCGACTGCGCAGACCTGACGCCCGCCTCGTTCCGGGTGCTCCGCGGCGGCAGCTTCGAGAATAGTGCGTCGTCCCAACGCGGGGCCCTCCGCGGCGTCTACTCGCCCGGCCTTCGTTACTTCAGCTTCGGGCTGCGCTGTGGCAGGACTCCGTAGGCGAAACCGCCGGATGCTCGCGGTCGCATGCGCTCGGGAGCACGATGTCGGCCCAGCTCGCGAGGTGGCCGACGCGCGTCGCGCTCCCACCGATCCAGTTCACGAGGTGTTCCCACTCCAGCTCGATCGTGATTCTCATCGCTCGTCACTCCACGTGATCACGCCTGGGTCATGCGAGCGAGCGCGAAGTTCCTGATCGCGTTGTTCTCGAGAAGTCGGCCACCCTCCGCAACGGCGCTCCACTGCTCGGGTGTCAGCCTGACTTGGTCGAGCACGAGCCGGAGCACGTAGGCGATCCGCTTCGGATCGCTCGTGGCAGCCAGGAGCAGTTCCACGCATGCGTGCAGATGCGCGGGGGCGGCGCGCCCGATGACATCGCGGCACAGGTCGTCGTCGCCGGCGGCCAGCGCGTCGCTCAGCTGTGTCGCGATCGGCGTCTCGCGCTCGTAACGTTCGAGCTCCGCCGCCGCCCTTTCGGCCTCTGCGTCCGCGGCATTCTGATCGTGGCCGACGTATTGAAGATAGTAGTTACCGAAACCCTCCTCGACACGGTAGTCGTCCGCGACGACTGCCGCCGCGTAGCTCTCAGCCCATTCGAGGATCGACTCGGCCACGAGCTGGACTGGCGGGACGTCCTTGACACAGTTGAACACGCGCCCGCTGACTGCGTTCGCGAACAGGAGGTCAGAGTCACGGCCTGCGAAGGCCACCCAGCGATCGGACGCGAGCTCCTCACGGGTGATGCCTGCATCCGGCCAGTCCTCCTTGCGCAAGAGCCCGAGGAACAGCTTCACCGTGTTTCGTCCAGCGAGGGCCCACGCACCGTCGTACAGGTCTCGGGACCCGGCGAAGCCATTCCCCTCGCTGCGCTGGCCGTGATGGATCGACCACAGCTCGCGAAGCTGCACCGGAAGTGAAAACCCGAACTGCGCCTCCAGCGCGTCGAGCTCGGCGTCGGTCGCGCCGCACGCGAGGTTCTCGGCCAGGCGCGGCGCGCCATTCTCGGTCATCCAACGCATGATCGACGCAAGCGCTGCTGCCAAGCGTTCCCTGGAGGTCACCGCGGGAAACTACTACGCCAGAAGCGGTGCCGTTCGCGCTCGTGGCGTCGGCGATCACGCGCGGCGGCGTGCCATCACCAAGGGGCCGGCGAAGGTCGAAGTCACCGCCGGGATCGATGGCAAGGCCGCAGCCGTTCACGTGTACGAAGACAACGGGCAGCTCAAATGCTGGCTCTCGGCGCTGCTGAGCAGCAAAAGACCTTACGTCGGCTCTGGTACTTGCCGTGCTACGAGGGCTGCGCGGTGCTCGTGATCACGGCGGCGCAAGCGGATCGACTTCGGCGGTCCGAGATTCCCGTGGAGAAACAGCCTCCGCTGATCTGATCTCGTCTCGCGATCGGCGGGTAGCGCGAGGCGCGCGGCGGAGCTGCGCTGGCCACGACCTAGAAGAGTACGAGGAGGTAGTGGTGACGCTGCGCGCTTTCCCATACAATCGGATCATGGCTCCGCCGATCGTCACGATCTTCCACAACCCTGGTTGAAGCACTTCGGTCTACGCCACGGCGGTCGCCGCGGAAGCCGGAGTGTCATTTCAAGCGATCCAGTTCGCGAAGAAGGCCGAGCGCCCTGATCGCGCCACGCTCGAGAACCTCGTGGCGATCATCGAAGATCCGGTCGAGGATCTCGTGCGCAAGGATTCGCTATTCAAGAAGCTCGGCCTCGACCCGGATGACTACGTCGGAAACCCACGCGCAGTCGTCGACATTCTCGAGAAGTATCCGGCCCTGCTTCAGCGCCCCGTGATCGTCCGCGGCAAGAAGGCGATCATCGGCCGTCCGCGCGAGCGGGTCCCCGCGTTCCTTCGCGCCAAGACGTGATCTGACGCGGGGACATCCCACACCTCGTGGCGCGTCTTGGTTCCCAGCTTCATGCATGATCGATGACGATGACCGACCAACCCGTCCAGGGCGCGTTTGCGGCGCGCGCGACTGCCTTCGGCCTCGCCCACCTCCGCCCGGGCTTCGGCCGCACTCCGGAAGATGACCTGCTGTACGCGCTGGGCTGGCCGCGGCTGACCTGGCTGGAGCCCGGTGACGCCAGCGCCAGGGAGCTCGCCGACTCGAAGCTGTTCTCGAGTCGTTACCCGTTCAGCGTTCGCCCGACCCCGGTCGGCGTCGTACCGCGCCGGCTGCGCAGCCTGGTCGCCTGGCGTGCCGAGAACTCGGACTCGATCGACGCCCAGAACGACACCTCGCCGATCAAGCCGAAGGAGCGCGAGGCGCTGCTCGACTTCGCGCTGACCGAGCTCTACGGGTTCGCGTTCACGTTCCTGCTCGAGTCGATCCTCACGACCCCGGTGGTGCTCGACGGCTTCGTGACGCGGCTGCGCGCGATGAAGCCCAAGAAGCTGAGCGCGCTGTCCT
>JAPLLF010000812.1 GCA_026387715.1 Pseudomonadota bacterium | reverse complement strand
ACCGAATCACGCCTTGCCGACGCTGAGGCTCGGCAACCCGAGGCTTGCGGTTCTCCTCAGTCATCTCGCCGAGAACAAGACCAGCCGCTCCGGCTATTTCCGGAACCCGCTTCATTTCACATCAACCGACACGTCTTCAGGCGGCGCGGCGAATGCCGTAGTCCCGAGCGGCAAACGTCGTCAACTCCCCCTCGAGGACGCGGCGGGCGCGGAACAACCGCGACATCACCGTCCCGATCGGGACGCCGGTCGCGTCGGCGATGTCCTTGTACTTCTCGCCGCGCAGATCCGCGCGCTCGACGACATCGCGATACTCCGGCCCCAGGTGGTCGAGCGCCTGCTTCACCTCGTCGCTCAGCTCCTCGGCCCGGATCCCGACCGCGACGTCGTCGACGAAGTCCTGGTCGGTGCCGTACAGCGCGGCGACCGCATCGCCCGGCCGCTCGACGGCGAACCGCTGGTGCCGACGACGCTTGCGGTAGCCGTTGATGAACGAGTTGGTGAGGATGCGGAACAGCCAGGCGCGGAGGTTCGAGCCGGGCTGGAAGCTGTCCCAGGCGCACATCGCGCGGAGGAGCGTCTCCTGCACGAGATCCTTCGCGCTGTCGGGGTCGCGCGCGATGCGCATCGCGACGCCGTAGAGCTCCTGCTGGAGGGGCAGGCACGCGGCCTCGAACGCCGTGTGCGCGACGGGGGCCACCGGGGGTGCCGAGACCACACGGAGCACCTGGCGCGGGGCCGTGGGGGCAGACCGAACGATGCGACTCCGAGCGGGGACCGATTTCGACATGACGAGGGTAAGAGCACCTCGCGTGCCACGGCCAAGTGGCTGTTATTAATGAGTATCGCAACCTGCGTGGATGGGTAGACACAGCGTGTGTCTCCCCCTGCCCACGGGATCGCGTGGCTATTCCAGCGATGCGATGGCGCGTGCGACGGCTTCGGGCAGGTCGCTCGCGATCGCGCCACGCGCGAGCCGTTCGCCCGCGAGGCCGTGGACGTAGACGCCGATCTGCGCCGCCAGGCCAGCGGCGATGCCCTGCGCGAGCAGCGCGCCGATCACGCCGGCGAGCACGTCACCGCTTCCTCCGGTGGCGAGCGCCGGGCCGCCGGTCGGGTTGATGGCGCAGTGATCGTCCGCGAGCGTGCCGTCGCAGACGATCGTGCGCGCGCCCTTGAGGACGACGATCGCGCGCGTGCGCGCGGCGAGCGCACGCGCGACCGCGAGCCGATCGCGCTCGACCTCGGCGGCGGTGATCCCGAGCATGCGCCCCGCCTCGCCGGGATGCGGGGTGATCACGACCGGTCCCGCGGCCGCGGCGATCGTGTCCATCGAGACCGTGAGCGCCCCGGCGTCGAGCACCGCCGGCACCCCGCCGGCGAGGACCTCGGCGACCCATGACCCCAGATCCGCGAGGCCTGGCCCGATCACGATCGCCGTCATCCGCGCGAGGTCGAGGGGGCCCGCCAGCGTCCGTGTCATCACGGGATCCGGCGCGTGCGAATCGGCCTCGGGACCGGCGAGCGTGACGAGGCCCGCGCCGGCGCGCAGCGCGGCGAGCGCCGCGAGTCGCCCCGCCCCGCGCATGCCAGGCGAGCCGCCGATCACGAGCACGTGGCCCCGGGAGCCCTTGTGATCGAGCGGCGTGGGGCGTCGCAGCGCGCGCAGGACATCGCGCTCCTCGACGAGGTGACACGTGATCGTCGACGCGGCCACCAGGGACGGCGGGATGCCGATGTCCGCGACCTCCACGACCCCACACACGGCGAACCCCGGCGCGCTCGTGAGGCCGACCTTGCGCAGGCCCAGCGTCACCGTGCGATCGGCGCGCACGCAGGCGCCGAGCTGCGCGCCGGTGTCGGCGTCGAGGCCCGAGGGCACGTCGACGGCCAGCCGCAGCGCGGCGAGGTTCATCGCGCCGACCACCTCGGCGAGGTGGCCCGTGATCGGGCGTGCGAGGCCGGTGCCGAACAGCGCGTCGACGACGAGCGCGGCGCCCGCGATCGCGGGCTTGAGGTCGGTCAGGTCCGACGGCGACACGAGCTCCCGGACGACCCCACCCGACCGCTCGAGCACGAGCAGGTGCGCCAGCGCGTCGCCGCGGATCTGATCGCGCGCCACCGCGAGGTAGGCCACCGCGTCGTGCCCGCTCGCGCGCAGGACGCGCGCGGCGACGAAGCCATCACCGCCGCAGTTGCCGGGACCGCACACGACCGCGACCGGGTGAGGTCCCGACGGGGCGAGCATCCGGATCGCCGCCGCCGCGACCGCGCGCCCCGCGGTCTCCATGAGCGTCATCGCCGGCAGCCCGATCTCGTCGATCGTCGCGCGGTCGAGCGCGCGCATCTCGGCCGCAGTGACGACCGGGATCATGCGACGCAGCTCGCCGCGAGCACCTGGGCGATCTCGTCGGCCCACACCTTGATGCGCGCCTCGTCGAGGCCTTCGATCATCACGCGCGCCTTGTTCTCCGTGCCGCTGTAGCGCACGAGGATGCGCCCGTCGTCGCCGAGCGCCTGCTCGACCTCGCGGATGAGCTTCTGGACCTCCACCAGCTTGTCGATCGGCTTCTTCTGCTCGACGGCGATGTTGACGAGGACCTGCGGCGTGCGGGTCATCACGTGCGCGAGCTCGGAGAGCGGCTTGCCCTCGCGCGCCATGATCGCCAGCACGCGCAACGCGGCGACGATGCCGTCGCCCGTCGTCGCGTGGTCGAGGAACACCAGGTGCCCCGACTGCTCGCCGCCGAGGTTGTAGCCGTTCTTGCGCATCTCCTCGACGACGTAGCGATCGCCGACCTGCGTGCGCACGACCTGGCCGCCCGCCTCCTAGACGGCGCGCTCGAGGCCGAGGTTGGACATCACGGTCGCGACCAGGGTCGACTTCGCCAGCGAGTTCTCCTTGAGCATGCGCGTCGCACACAGCGCGAGCAGCGCGTCGCCGTCGACGACCACGCCGTGCTCGTCGCACAGGATCACGCGATCGGCGTCACCGTCGAGCGCGATGCCGATGTGCGCGTCGTGCAGCTTCACGGCCTCGCACATCGTCTGCGGATAGAGCGCCCCCGCGCGTGCGTTGATGTTCTTGCCGTCGGGCTTGGTGTGGATCGCGGTGACCTTGGCGCCGAGCTCCTCGAACACGGCCGGGCCGACGCGATAGGCCGCGCCGTGGGCGGCATCGACGACCACGCGCAGCCCGTCGAGCGTCAGATCCGACGGAAACGTCGCCTTGGAGTAGACGATGTAGCGACCGCGCGCGTCCTCGATGCGGCGGCTGTAGCCGACGTCGCCTGGCGGGGCGCGCCGGGCGTCGAGCTCCGGCGACTCCATCAGCGCCTCGATCTCGGCCTCGATCCCGTCGGGGAGCTTGTAGCCGTCGCGGGCGAAGATCTTGATCCCGTTATCCTCGAACGGGTTGTGCGACGCCGAGATCACGACGCCGGCGTCGCAGCGCATGGACGACGTGATGAAGGCGATGCCGGGGGTCGGCAGCGGGCCGGTCAACCAGACGTCGGCGCCCATCGACACGATGCCCGCCGCGAGCGCGGACTCGAACATGTAGCCCGACAGGCGGGTGTCCTTGCCGATCGCGATCCGCGTGTGCCGCCCCGGTTGCCGGAGGCGCGCGGCGATCGCCATGCCGAGGCGCATCACGGTCGCGCTGGTCATCGGCTCGACGTTGGCGACCCCGCGCATGCCGTCGGTGCCGAACAGTTTTCGACCGTTGCTCATACGTCGATCGGTATCACCGCTCAGCGAGTCGCGGGGGCGATCTTGACGCGTTCCGGAGACACCTTGACGCCGACGCCCGGCGGCAGTCCCTCGATGACGACCTCGGCCGACTCGCGGCCCCGCCCGTCGACGACGCGCACGACCGGCTTCATCACGTCCTTGGCCTTCTCGACCGAGAGCAGCGCGCCGGTGAGGGTGACGTCGACCTGCGCGGGTGAGATCCGCCACTTCGCCGGATCGATCACCCCGTCGTCCCCGTGGGCGAACACCGTGAGGTTGGTGACCTTGCGGGAGACCAGCTCCTCGTCGATGTAGACCTGGATCTGGATCGCGGGGATCGGGCGCACGACCTCGACCCCCTCGGGCGCCACGATGCTGGTGTCGAGCTTGAAGTTGTCGGTCCGGCCATCGAGGCTGATCTCGCGCGTGCGCACGGACGACAGCGTGCGGAGCAGGCCCTCGCCGCCGCGCACGCGCACGGTCGTGGGGACGGCCTTGACCTCGGCGATCACGAAGCCGTGGGCGGCGCGACCGACGAGCGACGGCATGAGCTCGACGACCTTCTCGACCCGCTTCTCGACGACGACGCGCACGCTCCGAGGCGAGATCGACGTGATCGTCATGCCCGACGGGACCGAGATCATCTCCGGCGACAAGGTGATCTCGCCGCCGCGCGCGCGGCTGAGGTCGAGGCTCACGCGATCGAGCTCGCGCTCGTCGAACCCCCGGAGCTTGCGCCACGGCCCCTTGATCGTGACGCGGATCTCATCGAGGCGCTCCGAAACCAGCACCTTGTCGTCGGGCAGCGTGTAGACCACCCCGACGTGCGCGGTGATCTCGCGATCGCGGTCGGTGTTGACGAGCAGGAACACCGTGACCGCGAGCACGAGCGAGAGGAACTTGAGCCCGAGGTTCTCGAACGCCGCGTCCCGCAGCCAGCCGATGATCGCGCCGCGCTCCGGCGGTGGCTCGACCGGCTTGGGTGGGGGGGCTTCGGCAGGAGGTGGCGGCGACCCCTTCGGCTGCTTCGCCGAGGGCGGGGGTGAGGACGCCGGCGACACCTTGCGCGACGGCGAGCGACCGAGGCTCGACAGGGTCTGGCTTCGATTGCGCGCCATCAGCCGGTCTCCTCGACACCCACCAGCTCGGTGGACGACACGATCTGGGAGCTCGACGAGTCCAGCGAGCCGAGCGACGCGAGCGCCCGCCCGACCTCCGCGGCGGCCTGCGCCTCCTCGGCGACGTGCTGGTCGTGCGCCGTCGCGGAGAACAACCCGACGAGCGCGCGGCGCAGCGCCACGGCCTCCATGTCACGGGCGATCGAGCCCTTGAAGCACAGGGAGATCTCGCCCCGCTCCTCGGAGACGACCACCGCGACCGCGTCGGTGTCCTCCGTGATGCCGAGCGCCGCGCGATGGCGGGTCCCGAACTCCGGGCCGAGGTCCGACGCCCGGGACAACGGGAGCAGCGGACGAACTCCTCGAGGCCGGCGTCGCGCTCGAACACGATGATGCCGCCCATGTGTGCGCGCGCGAGGTGCGCGCACGCCGCGACGACCTCGTCGACGACGTGCGTGGTCTCCTGCTTCTTGCCGAACGGCAGGATGCCCTGCCCGATCCGGCCCAGCCCACGCCGGATCTCCTGATGGAACACGACGATGATGAGGATGATGAAGTAGCTGATCAGGTTGTCGAGCAGCCACGACACCGTCGACAACCCCACGCGCTCGGCGACGAGGAAGGTCGTCCCGATCAGCACGATGCCGACGATCATCTGCGCCGCGCGGGTGCCGCGGATCGTGAGCAGCAGGCGATAGATCAGGTAGTAGACCAGCGCGACGTCGACGACGGTCGTCACGATGACCGTGAGCGTCAGGCTGGCGAAGAACTGCTGGAGCGAATCAACCACCCGATCCTGGTGTACACCGCGAGCGCGTCACGAAGCAACGCGACGTTATGAGCGCGGACGATTCGTGCCCCGAATCTCGCGCCGAGGATGCACGCCGATGCCGACGCGATGTCGAGCAACGACCGCTCCTCGACGGTCCCGGTTGATCCGGTGTTCGTGGCGACGAGCCGGGCGAGGAACCGCTTGCGACTCGGCCCCACGACGACCGCGGCCCCGCCAGTCGCGACCGACAGGTCGCCCGCGTGCCGGAGCAACGCGAGGTTGCCATCCGGATCGGCCCCCTTGCCGAACCCGATGCCCGGATCGACCCAGGTCCGCGACCGCACGCTCGCCGATAGCGTCGCGAGCCGCGCGTTGAGCTCGTCGGCGACGACGCGCCAGTCGCTGGGAGCCTCCTGGGCGAACACCTCGGCGATCGAGTGACCGCGAAGGTGCCCGGCGATGTAGGTGACTCCCGGGAGGGCGTCGAGCGTGTCGGCCATCGCGGGATCGAACAGGCCCGCGGAGACGTCGTTGACGATCGTCGCCCCGGCCGCGACCGCGGCCCGGGCGACCGCCGCCTTGGTCGTGTCGATCGAGATCGCGACGCCGGCGCCGGCGAGCCCGGCGATCACGGGCAGCACCCGGCGGAGCTCCTCGTCGGCGTGGATCGGTGAGGCGTGGGGGTTGCTCGCCTCGCCCCCGATGTCGAGGATGTCGGCGCCATCGGCGACGAGCTGGAGCCCGTGCGCGATGGCCGCGGCGGGATCCTGGTAGGTGCCACCATCGGAGAAC
>JAPLLF010000014.1 GCA_026387715.1 Pseudomonadota bacterium | reverse complement strand
TGGCAGGCGGACCTGCACATCCCCGGCATGCATCGCGAGCAACAGCCAGTGACCCTCGTGCAAGCGCATGACCTCGATCGTGCGGGCGAGGGCATCGACCAGCCACGCGAACTGCACCCCCGCCGCCGCGTAGATCGGCAGCTTCTCGAGCCGATCGTTCACCGCCGTCGAGCGCGAGAGCATCTCGCACACCCAGTCTGGGGGGAGCGTGAAGTGCGCGACGTTGCCGACGGCGGCCATCCGCTCGGTGCGCCATCCGGCGAGATCGGGAACCAGGATGTTGCTGCCGAGGTGGAGCTCGGGCTCGTCGAGGATCGTCCAGCCACCCGGCCCGCCTCCGCCACCGAGATCGAAGGGCATGCCGATCATCATGCCGAGCGTCGACGTCGCCACGGTGTGCGGACCTCCTGGTCGGGGAGACACGCGCAGGTCGCCGTCGATGATCTCGGCTACGAGATGTTCGGGGGTCGCGAGCAAGTCCTCGTACACCGTTCGTCGCTTGGCCGGGTCCGCCATGCGTCGAGCATAGCGCATGGGGGTATGATTCCTGGAGATGTCGGTTCGCGGCGAAGACGAGACCGTTGCCGGCACCCTGGCTGGCCTGGGCCCGACCCGCACCACACCTACCGGCGTCGACGTCGGCGCCGATCGCATCGCGAATCGATACCAGATCGTGCGGTGGCTCGGCGGCGGCGGCATGGGCCGCGTCTACGAGGCGTTCGACACCGAGCTCGGCGAGCGCGTGGCGCTCAAGGTGCTGTCGGGCGGGCTCACCGAGGAGGCGCACGAGCGGTTCCGGCGCGAGGTCCGGCTGACGCGGCGGATCCAGCATCGCAACGTCGCGCGCATGTTCGACATCGGCGAGCACGCCGGCGAGAAGTTCCTCACGATGGAGCTGATCGACGGTGCGCCGCTCACCCGGCTCCTGGGCGCCGGCCCGCTCGGCTGGGGCAAGCTGCGGTCGGCCGCGCTGCAGATCGCGCAGGGCCTCGCGGCGGCGCACGAGGTCGGCGTGATCCATCGCGATCTCAAGCCCGACAACGTGCTCGTCGAGCTCGCGACCGGGCGCTTCGTGATCACCGACTTCGGGATCGCGCGGAGCGGCGACGATCCGAACGTCACGCAGATCGGCGCGGTCGTCGGCACGCCGCGCTACATGGCGCCCGAGCAGCTCGCGGGACGCGACGTCGATGCGCGCGCGGATCTGTTCGCGTACGGCGTCATGCTGTTCGAGCTCGCGACCGGCACGCGCCCGTGGAGCGGCGACAACCCGATCGCGATCGCCGTCGCGCAGGCCACCCAGCCGTCGCGGCCGTTCGTCGTCCCCGCGGAGCGAGAAGTGCCCCCCGCGTTCGGCGCGCTGGTGATGGCGTGCCTGGCGCTCGAGCCCGACGCGCGCCCACCGAGTGCGACCGAGATCGCGCGGCGGATCACCGACGAGACCGATCCGCCGGACACCGCGACCGGCCGCACGCCGAAGTTCGCCATCACGACCAGCGGGCCCGCGTTCGTCCCCCCCTTGCCGACCGCGATGCGCACGATCGCGACCACGGAGACCTCGATCGTGGTGTTGCCGGTCACCTGTGCGCCCGGCGACGAGTACCTCGCCGACGGCATGCACGAGGATCTGATCGACACGCTGTCGACGATCCCGACGGTGCGCGTGCGCCCGGCCGGGCTCGTGCGCGGCGTGATCGAGCCCGACGTGCGCGCGCTCGGCCGCGCGCTCGAGGTCGAGCACGTCGTCAGCGTTTCGCTCCGCCGCACCCCCGCGGGGCTGCGGGTCGCGGGCCGGCTGATCGGCGTCGCCGATGGCTTCCAGATCTGGGCGCATCGCGCCGACTGCGTCGAGGCCGAGATCCTCGCGCAGACCGACGTCCTCGCGCGCGGCATCGCAGCCGCGCTGTCGACCCGCGCGCACCCCGCGACGCGCCCGACCGACCCGCGCGCGGTCGATCTCTACCTGCGCGCCCGCGCCGAGCTCCGGCACTTCATGGCCGAGCACGTCCAGCGCGCGGCGGAGCTCCTCGAGGAGGCCTACCTGCTCACCCCGACCTCGGCGCCGATCCTCGGGGCGCGTGCCTACGCGGCGGTGCAGTCGTGGGTGTTCCTCGCCGATCCCAAGTTGGTGCCGATCGCGCGGCGCGCGATCGAGCAGGGCCTCGAGGCCGGACACGGTGAGGTACCTGGCGTCGGCGATCTACAAGCTCAACCATGGTGACACGCTCGGCGGCGCGACCGATCTCGGGCACGCCCTCACGCGCGGCCCGATGTCCGCGCAGACCCACGAGGCGGTGGGCAAGCTGCTGCTCGAGACCGGCCCGCTCGACGAGGCACGCCACGCGTTCGACACCGCGATGCAGCTCGATCCGGGGCGCGCCTTGCCGATCACGTCCGAGCTGATCCGGCTCAACTCCTACCTGGGCGACTACGCGGCCGCCGAGCGCGGCCTCGACACCCTCCAGGCGACCGGCGTGCCGGCGTTGCTCCGCCTCGCAGCGCTGCTGCGGTACCGGCTGCTCCGGTGGACCAACCAGCGCGTCGCCTCGCTGCGCGAGGAGACGGCGACGTTCACCGCCCGGTTCGGGCCGAACATCCAGCGCCTGTTCGACATGATGGCGGCGGGGCCCGTCGACCTCGTCCTGGCGGAGTGCGAAATGGTCGCGATGTTCGCCGACGCGCGGCCGCGCCGCCTCCAGCTGTTCTCCATCCAGATCCTCGCCGAGGAGGCGCTCGCGGAGCACGACGCCCCGCTGGCGTTGCTCGCCGTCGAGTACGCGTGCAGGCACGGGCTCGTCGATCTCACGTGGATCGATCGGTGCCCGATGTTCACCGGCCTGCGGCTCGATCCGCGCTGGCAGGTGGCCCGCGAGCTCGTCGTCGCGCAAGCGCGTCAGTTGCACGCGGCGCTCCGCGCGGTCGCGCCGGCGTAGTAGGGTCGCGGCGTGCGTCACGCCGTGATCCTCGCCGGTGGAAGTGGTACGCGCCTGTGGCCTGCGAGCCGCCGGGCGCGGCCGAAGCAGCTCCTCCCGCTCGAGCCCGACGGGAGCTCGCTGCTCGCCGCCGCGGTCCGGCGCGGGCAGGCGGTCGCCGGCGCGCGGGTGGTGATCGTCACCGCCGCCGATCAGCTCGAGGCGACGCGCACGAACCTCGTGCACCACGGGCTCGGCGACGTCGAGCTCCTGGGCGAGCCGATGGGCCGCAACACGGCCGCGGCCATCGGGCTCGCCGCCGCCACGATCGCGCGTCGCGATCCGGACGCGGCGCTGGTCGTGCTCCCCGCCGATCAGCACGTCGTCGACGAGGCCGGCCTGATCCAGGTGCTCGAGCTCGGGCTCGCCGAGGCCGAGCGCGCCGACGTCATCGGCACGATCGGCATCACGCCGACGCGCCCCGACACCGGGTTCGGCTACCTCGAGGTCGCCGACGCCAAGACGACGAACCGCGTGATCCCGGTGCTGTGCTTCGTCGAGAAGCCGGATCGCGAGCGCGCGCAGACCTACCTGGCGAGCGGTCGCTACCTGTGGAACGCGGGCATGTTCTTCGTGACCGCGCGCCGCCTGCTCGCCGAGCTCGATCTGCGGTTGCCCGCGACCGCCGCCGTGGTGCGGTCGATCGCCGACGGTGGCGATCCGGGCGCCTACGCCCAGCTCGCGTCGATCTCGATCGATCACGCCGTGATGGAGAAGGCGACCGGGGTCGTGACGATCCCGGCCTCGGTCGGCTGGGACGACGTCGGCTCGTGGGCCGCGCTGCCCGCGCTGCTCGGCGTCGACGACGGCGGCAACACGATCTCGGGGCAGGGGATCGTCATCGACGGGCACGACAACGTGATCGTCACCGACGACGGCGTGCTGATCGCGACGGTCGGGCTGTCTGACGTCGTCGTGGTCAAGAGCGGCGACGCGATCCTCGTCATCAAGCGCGAGCAGGCGCAGGACGTCCGCAAGGTCGTCGAGGCGCTATCCGCGCTCGGGCTCACGCGCTACCAATAGCCCCATGAACCCGCGCACCTTTCGCGAGTACGACATCCGGGGCGTCGCCGATCGCGATCTCGACGACGCCACGGTCCGCGCCCTCGGCGTGGCGCTCGGCCGACGGGTCGCCCCGAAGCGCGTCGTCGTCGGCCGCGACTGCCGCACGCACTCGCCGCGGCTGTTCGGCGCGCTGACCGACGGCCTGCGGGTGCACACCGAGGTCATCGATATCGGGGTCGTGCCGTCGCCGGTCCTGTACTTCGCAGCGCACGAGCTGTCGCCTGGCGCGGCCGTCATCATCACCGGCAGCCACAACCCGGCCGAGGACAACGGCTTCAAGATCCTGCTCGGCACCGAGACCCTGCACGGCCCCGCGATCGCGGAGCTGCGCGATCAGGTGGCCGCGATCCTGGGCGAGCCCGACTTCGCGACCCAGGCCCCGACCAAGGCGATGTCGTCGCGCGACGTGACCAGCGCGTACCACGCCGCGATCGAGCAGCGGCTGCGGCTCGGCGAGCGCCGGTGCAAGGTCGTCGTCGACGCGGGCAACGGCGCCGGCGGGCCCGCGGCGGTCGCCTTGTATCGCCGCCTCGGGTTCGACGTCGTGCCGCTGTACTGCGATCTCGACGGTACGTTCCCGAACCACCATCCGGATCCCACGATCCCGGCCAACGTCGCCGACCTGATCGCCGTGGTGAAGCGCGAGCACGCCGAGCTCGGGATCGCGTTCGACGGCGACGCCGACCGGCTCGGCGCCGTCGACGGCACGGGGCGCATCCTGTGGGGGGATCAGCTGATGATCCTGCTGGGGCGCGCGGTCCTCGAGGAGGTCCCACGGGCGAAGTTCGTCGGCGAGGTGAAGTGCAGCCAGGCGATGTACGACGAGCTCGCGAAGGCCGGCGGGGCGTGCGAGATGTGGAAGGTCGGTCACTCGCTGATCAAGGCGCGCATGAAGGAGACCGGCGCGCAGCTCGCCGGCGAGATGAGCGGCCACATCTTCTTCGCGCACCGCTGGTTCGGCTTCGACGACGCGATCTACGCGGGCGCACCCTCGCCGACCTCGTCGACGAGCTGCCGCGCACGATCGCGACGCAGGAGCTGCGCATCGACTGTCCCGACGAGCACAAGGTCGCCGTCGTCGCGGCGGTGACCGCCGCGCTGCGCGTCCACCCGCAGGTGACGGGCATCGTCGACGTCGACGGCGTGCGCGCGATGTTCGGTGATGGCTGGGGGCTCGTGCGCGCGTCGAACACGCAGCCCGCGCTGGTCATGCGATGCGAGGCGACGAGCGAGCTGCGGCTCGCCGAGATCACGGCGATCATCGACGGCGAGATCGCCGCGGCGCGCGCCGCGAGCTGACGTGCCTCGCCAGCCCGCGCTCGAGTCGAGGGGGCGACGATCGCGCGCCGGTCAGGTGGGCTTCTTCGATTCGATTCGACCGAGCGCCCACGTCGCGGTCGCGCGCACCGCGGGCGCTTCCGCGACGTCGGCCGCGCACGTACGGATCCGGGGCACGGCCTCGCGCGCACGCTCGCGATAGTCGCCGAGCCAGACGAGCGCGAGCCGGCGGATCTCGGGGACGGTATCTGCGAGCAGCGACATCAGGGGGCCGATGGCGCGCTGCTGATCGACCGCCGCGACGAAGCTCCCCAGCACCCAGACGGCCTCCTTGCGAAGCGCGACGTGTGAGCTGTGTCCGAGCGCGACGAGGATGTCGAGGCTGCTCGGTGGTGGCTCGAAGGCGACGATCGTTGCGAGCTGGATTTCGACGATCTTCGTGAGCTTGGGGTCGCCGCGATCGAGGAGCTGCGCGAGCTGGGCGTAGCTCGCCGGTCGACCGAATCGCAGACCGCCGATCGCGGTCACCCGGGTGGGCTCGGCGGCCACCAGGGTCATCAGCGCATCGAGCTGGCCGAGGGCGCCGAGCGCGCAGCAGGCCCACAGGTGACACCCCGAGGCTGGATCGTGAGCGTGGGCCAGGAGGGCGGGAATCGCCGCCACGGCGGCGGGCGCGCCGAGCTCGGTCAGGGTCATGGCCGCGCGCCAGCCGTGCTCGCGGTCGTCGAGCGCCACGATCAAGGCGGGCACGGCGGCAGGGCCCATCGCGACGAGCTCGGCGCGCGCCTTCGTGGCGGCGTCGGCAGGCTTCGTGACGGCAAGCTGCGTCACGAGGTGTTCGGCCGTTCGCAAGCTCGGGGGCACGGACCACGATATCTCGTGGTGACTCCGAAAACGAAGCACGGCGCGGTCGACCGCGCCGTGATCTAGCAACGCACGCTGATCAGGACCAGCGAAGCGGCTCGGGAATGATCACTCGCCAGCGACGGTGAACGTGCCCTTGACGGTCGACACCTTGAGGCCGATCGAGAGCGCCATCTTGCCGTCGACGACGACGTCCGGGGCCAGGAGGCTCATGATGAGCCCGTTGTTCTGGATCTCCGAGACGGTGATCGCGCAGTCCTTCGGGGTCGTGTCGAACAGCGAGACGACCTGCGCGCCGGTCGAGCCGTCGGTGCAACCACACGCCGGCGTGCCCGTCGGCATGTCGAGCTTGTTGCAGCTCGCCGCGATGAGCGGGGTGAGCTGCGACTGGATCGCCGGGAGGACCTTGGTGTTGAGGTCGTCCTGGCTGACCGCGCCGGCGACGATCGCCGACGTGATGGCGGTGTCGCTCATGCCCGAGACCTGCGCGCGCGCGCCGATCAGGTTGAGCTCGACGTTGGCGCCCGCGAGCGAGATGGCGATGGTGAGGTTGCCCGGGCCGCCGTTGAACGTGCCGTTGACGATCTTGCCGGTGAGGGCCGCGGCCACATCACCCTTGACGGTGAACATGCCGTTGCCGTCGAGGTGCTTGCCGCACGTGGCCGGCATCGTCGGGTCGGTGCACGGGGCGGGCATGACGGTCGTCGGATCGCCGAGGAGCACGGCCACGCCAGCGCCGCCGGCCGCGGTGAAGCTCGGGGTCTGCAGGCTGACGAGCAGGTTGATGTCGCCGGCGTTGACGGCCTCGTCGATCGACTTCTGGATGTCGAAGTACTGCTTCAGGGTAGCGAGCACCATGCCGAGCTGGTTGTCGACGCCTTCCATGCCGTCGACGTCGAGGCCGAACATGCGCGCTTCGGTGCTCGACTGCGGGATGAACGCCTTGTTGACGACGTAGTGGTAGAAGTCACCGGTCGGCGTGACGGATCCGCCGCCGTCATCGCTGCAGGCCGTGACGAGGGTGATCGGGAGGAGAGCGGCAGCGACAAGAATGCGACGAATCATGAATATCCCCTGAGTGAGCTAGGTTCGAGTAGGCGAGGTTCTAGCGCAGAACCAATGGCCTGCACAATACGAGCATCGAGGCGGATTCGAGCGTGATCCGCGTCGCGCCTTCGAGCCGCGATTAACGCGCCGCGGCTTCGGTCTCGACGAACTGGACCTTCGCGCCGGCGGCCACACCGTGCCGCGCACACCACCCGCCATTGACCTCGAGCACGTAGAGCGACGGCTTGCCGACCGATCGGAGCTCCTCGGTGAGCGGCGTCGCGTTCGCGAAGATCCCGGCGACGGTCATGTCCTTGCCGATGAAGATCATGTCGAGCGGGATGAGCGTGTTGCGCATGTAGAACGTCCAGTCGCGCTCCTCGTGCATGTAGAACAACATGCCGTCGTCCGCCGGCAGGAGCTGGCGATACATCAGCCCCTTCATCAGGGCGGGCTCCGACGACACGACGTCGACGTGCACGGCGAGGTCGCCGCGCGGCGAGCTCAGGATCACGCGCGGGCCCGTCGTGATCGGCGCGTGTGGCTGGCCCATCTGATGCTCGGTCACCGCCGCGGCGTCGTCGGCTCGCTGCACCGGCTTCTGGGAGCTGCAGGCGGCGAGAGCGATCACGAGGAAGCTGACGACGGCGCGCACGCGGGCACGCTACCATGCGGCGTGCACGCGGTGTTCACGCGAGACGAGGCGGGGATGGCGCCTTACGCTGCGGCCGTCGCGGGGCTCGGCGCGATCGCCGTCGCGATGCCTGTCACGCGGAGTGAACCGCAGAACCGTGAGGCGCTCCGCCTCGCGCTGACCACACCCTACGACGCGATCGTGGTCGCCAGCG
>JAPLLF010000477.1 GCA_026387715.1 Pseudomonadota bacterium | reverse complement strand
GTCGTTGAAGTACCTGCCGCTCAACATGGGCGAGGCGTGGGGCTACCTGCGGATCTTCCCGGCCGACGCCGAGGAGCTCACGCCGCTCGACATCGCGGTGCTCGACGACCTGCCGCTCGACCTCGCGGTGTGCGCCGGCGTGATCACGCGCGCCTATCAGGACGCGAGCTCGCACGTGAACCTCACGTCGAAGGAGCGCGGCACACCCGACAGGGTGCTGCGCCACGCCGGCCCCTCGCATCCCAAGCTCGCGCCGTTCGCGGGCAAGCCCGTCCATCTCGTCGTCAGCCCCGGGGGCTACACGATCGAGGCGACCACCGACGCGATCGTGGCGGCCAAGTTCGCCGAGCGCACCAACCGGCCGTGGATCCCCGTCACCTACGTCCCCGAGACGCGCCCGTACGGGTTCGACGAGATGTGCCCGACGCTCGCGCGCGACTGCCTCACCGCGCAGCAGAAGTTCGGCAGCAAGGCCGCCAACCTCGGGCTGCTCCGCCACCGCAGCGTGCTCGGCAAGGCGACCGACACCACCTCGATCAGCAAGCGCTTCGGCTACGACCTCGTGCCGAACGGCATCGGCGTGCCCGTGCAGTTCTATCGCGACTTCGTCGACTACGCGCCGAACGGCGTGCTGCGCACCAAGCTCACCGCCCTGATCACGGCCGAGAAGGCCGGCACGCTGTCGCCGGCGCAGCGCCGCACGATGGCCGACGACGTGCGCCTCGAGTTCTACAAGGCGAAGATGCCCGCGACGCTGATCGCCGCGGTCCGCAGCCGGCTCGGCGCGGTGCTCCCGGGCGTCGACAAACTCAAGATCCGCTCGAGCGCGAACGCCGAGGACCTGCCGAACTTCGACGGCGCCGGCCTGCACGACAGCTTCTCGGCGCGCACCACGGTCGCCGACAACGCGGATGGCTCGTGTCAGGTCGTCGCGAGCGGCATCGGCGTCGACACCAAGCTCGAGGTCACGCCGAAGACCGTGCCGTGCGCGCTCAAGGGCGTGTGGGCGTCGCTGTGGAACAAGCGCGCCATCGAGGAACGCTCGTTCGCGCGGCTCGATCACGCGACCGTCGGCATGGGCGTCGCGATCGTGACGAAGTACGACGAGGACTTCGAGGTCATCGCGAACTCGGTGCTCGTGACCCGCGTGATCGGCAACGAGGGCCTCTACGGCTACAGCTTCGCGACCCAGGTCGGCAACAACCTCGTGACCAACCCCGCGCCGGGCACGTACGCCGAGAACGTGATCGCGGGCTTCACCGACGCCGATCACCCACCGACGTTCACCGTCACGCGCTACGCGACGCCGACCAAGGGCGCCACGCCGCTGACGATGCGCGTGCTCGGCGACGACCCGATGCGCGAGCTGCTCGACATCACGCGCGCCGTCGAGACCGCCTACTGCAACATCAAGTCGAGCTACTACGCCGGCGACTGCGCCAACGTCACACTCGACCCGGCGAAGGCGACCGCGCTCGATTTCGAGGTCAAGCTGCTCGAGAACGGGCAGTACGTGTTCAAGCAAGTCCGCGAGTTCGCCGGGCACTGAACAGCTCGTGGTACGCAGGCGCATGATCTCGTTTCGCGCGCTCGCCCTCGCTGGTTCCTTGCTCCTGGGTTGTGGAGGGGCGACGCCCACGCCCACGCCCACGCCTGCGCCCGCACCGTCCGCGCTGCTCAGCCAGGACGAGATGGTCGGCCTCTGCGAGCGCCTCCACCGCGAGGTGGTGTCGTGCACGCGCGAATTCGTCGGCCTCAACATCGACCTCCGGATCAAGTACATGCCCGAGTTCGCCGAGCGCATGGCCGACCCGGAGTTCCGCAAGGCCGTCGAGGCCGAGGGCGCCAAGGAGACGATCGACGACGCCGCCAGCGCGCACGAGCGGTGCGTCGAGTTCGCCAAGCCTGCGTGGGGGCAGCCCCAGCCGCGCACCGACCTCGCCGCGCTCGACGGTTGCTACGCCCAGACCGCGTGCGACGCCAAGATGGCGTGCCTGCGCCCGCTCATCGAGCCGCGCTTCGCGTATCGCGCGCAGCACCCCAGCGCCGAGTCGCACTGACCGCAGATCGCTACAGCTGACCGTCGCGGATCGTCGCGGAGGCGCTGACCATCGGATCGGCGAGCCGCCAGCTCAGCTGGAACGTGCAGCGATCGCCCCCGGTGGCCACGCAGACCGGATGCATCACCTCGACGGCGGTGCCACCCGCGCGGTTGACCACGCCGGAGAGCAGCCCGGCGGTCGCCAGACACAACAGCGGGCTCGCCAGCCCCTCGACCAGCGTGATCTCGGCGTCGGTGTCCCGCGCCATCACGGCGGCGGCGCCCCAGCTGTGATACGAGCGCCAGAACAGGTCGACGGCGCCGAGCACCTGCTCCGGGGTCAACGCCGACGGATCCGCGCCGTAGAACTGCTCGAAGCTCTGATCGATCGCGGTGCGCCCGACCTGCCAGGCGATCATGCGACGCTCGGTGTCGTCTTCCCCGAGGGACTCGAGCGCGGCGATGAACGACGTCGTCGGATACCACGCGAGCGGCGAGCCCTGCGGCGCCAGCGCGGGCACCAGCTCGGGGAGCCGGCGCGAGATCTCGGCGATCCAGTCGTTGCCGCGACGCGCCCCGAGCACCTCGTAGGCCGCGCGGAACAGGACGCCGCGCGTGCTCTGCACCGTGGGGGTCGGTTGCGAGATGCCCGTTCGCAACGACGGTTGCGAGTAGCCGGTCCGCATCGACGGGACGTAGCTGGTGAGGGAGCGGCGGACGTCGGCCAGTGGTGACGCCACCGACGGGATCTCGACCGTCCGGCGCGGCTGGATCGTCAACCGCGCCATGACGTCGGCCATCGACTTGGCGAGCTCGCGCGCGCTCTGCGGCCGGAGCGCCGGATCGGGATCGAGGGCCTGCAGGACGACGTCGTTGATGGCGGCCGGCAGATCCTTGCGGAGATCCGTGAGCGGACGCGGCCGCTTCGCCTGCAGGCTGAGGATCTCGAGCGGGCTCGTCTCGACGAACGGCGCCTCGAGCGTGAGCAGCATGTAGGCCAGCGCGCCGAGGCTGTACACGTCGGTCGAGCGCGACTCGCCGCCGGCGCCGAACACCTCGGGCGCGGTGAACCCGGGCGTCCCGGCGGGGTTCTTCTCGCCGCGGCGGACCGCGATCCCGACGTCGACCAGCACGCACCGCCGGTGGATGCGATCGACCAGGATGTTCTCGGGCTTGACGTCGCGGTGCAGCATGCCGACGCGGTGGACCGCCTCGAGCGCGCCCGCGATCTCGTCGATGATGTTGACCACCTCGGGGATGGGCAGGTGGCGGCGGCGCTTCCGCGCGCTCGCGATGCGCTTGTCGAGCGACTGCCCCTCGACCAGCTCCATCGCGAAGTAGACGTACGCGCCCTCGGCGCCGAACGCGTATACCTGCACGAGGTTGGGGTTGCGGATCCGGGCCAGCGTCGCGGCCTCCTTGCGGAAGCCGTCGACGAAGTTGGTGTCGCGCGCGAGATCGGGGCGCAGCAGCTTGAGCGCGACCTGGCGACCGAGCGCCAGATCCTCGGCGCGGTAGACGACGCCGAACGCGCCGCGGCTGATCTCGTGGCGGATCTGGTAGACGCCGCCGAGCGTGGTGCCGATCTCGAAGTCGGGCTGCGCCGGGATCTCCCGCATCGCCGCGTCGGCGAGCGCGATCACCTCGCCGTGCCGGCGGGCGCGCTCGCGGGCGGCCATCGCGCGGCCGAGCGCGGCCTCGCCGGTGTCGATGTCGTAGCGCAGCTCGGCGATGCCCGCTGACACCGTGAGGTTGATCGGCATGTCCTCGTGCATCACCTGGGTCGCGTCGATCGCGGTGAGGATGCGGGTGAGCAGCGCGGTCGCCTCGTCGGTCGAGGCCCCGGGGAACACGACCGCCACCGAGTCGCCCGCGTAGCGCGCGACGAGGTCCTGGGCGCGCGCCTCCTTGCGCGCCACCTGCGCGACGTGCGCGAGCACGTCGTCACCCGCGGGGTAGCCGCTCCGCTCGTTGATGAGCCGGAGCCCGTCGACGTCGATCACCGCGACGCTGAACGGTTCGCCGCGCCGCGCCGAGTCGACCACCCGGCGCGACAGCTCCTCCTGCAAAGCCGTCCGGTTGGCGACCCCCAGCACGGGATCGATCCGCGACAGCTCGCGGAGCTTGTCGCGGTCGCTGAGCAACCGTTCGTGAACGAGCCGCCACGACAGGTCGGCGGACATCCGCATCGCGAAGTTGCGCAGGTGCGCGAGCGCGTCGCGGCCGAACGGCACCGGGCTCTCCCGGCAGAGCAGGATCATCGCGATCGGCGGCGCGTTGTTGTGGGCCAGCGGCAGCCCGATGAAGGCGCGATACGGTCGGTCGGCGCGCGGCGGCACGATCACCGTCGTGCCGAAGTCGCACACGATCTCGCTGAGCGGCGCGAGGTCGGCGAGCACGTCGTCCGAGATCGGGCGCGCCGTGTAGCAGGTCGTCCCCTCGGGCAGCAGGATGACGCAGTTGTCCGCGTCGAACGCGCTGGCCATGTGGCTCGCCAGCCCCTGCAGCGTGGTCGGCAGATCCTGACCGAACACGCTCAGGTTCAGGAGCTCGCGCACCAGCACCGCCGCGTCCACCGTCGTCCCCCACGTGAGGACGCCGCGGAGGGTCTCCTCGTCCGGATGCGGGAACACCACGCAGTCGGGCACCCCACCCGAGGTCTGGGACATCTCGCGCAGATCGCCGATCGCGATCAGCCGGATCGAATCGGGGATGCGGCTGCACAGCTCCGCGAGCAGCGTGCCCTCCTCGTCGTCGCCGAGATCGACGACGACCGCGTCGGGCGCCGACTCCTGGATCTGCACGAAGAGCCCCTCGACCGGGACGATCCGGATCGTGGCGCCAGCACGGTGCAACGTTCGCAGGAGCTCGGCATCGGCGCCGGCCCCCACCACGATCACCGCGATGCCTCTACGCGCCACGGCGCTAGCGTAGCCCGGATCCTCGGACAGCTCCGCCATGATGGGCTCGATCGGGTCGCCCTTGGTGAGCTTGGCGACGGTGTCCTTGACGAGCTTCTCGAGCGCCGGGCGCTCGCGCGTCTTGCCTCGCTCGTCGGCCGCGTGGACGTCCTTCCAGCCGAGCAGGATGTGCTTGACCTTGGCCTTCTCGGTGACCGGCTCGCGATCGAGGATCGCCTTGCTGTCGAGCGAGTCGGGCGGCGGCGGCGGCGGCGGCGGGACGCGCTTGATCACGTGCCAGCCGAACTGCGTCTTGACGAGCCCGGCCTCGCCAAGCTTGAGGCGGAGGCCCAGCTTCTTGAACGGATCGACGAGCCGCGCCGCGGGCGTGACCTCGTAGGGCTTGCCGGTGTCCTTGGACCCCGGATCCTCCGAGAACTCCTTCATCAGCTTCGCCATGTCCTCCCCCTTGCGCACGCGCGCGAGGAGGTCGGTGGCGAGCTTGTCGGCGTCGGCCTTGGTGCGCTTGTCCGCGCGCGGATCGGGGCGACCGCCGATGTCCTTCCAGCCCAGGAGGATGTGCTGGACCTGGTTGGGGCCCGCCTCGGGCGGCCGCGCGAGGATGTCCGCCGACTCGAGCGGGTCCGGCGGCGGCGGCGCGATGCGCTCGATCACGTGATAGCCGAACGACGTCTTGACGATGCCGGCCTCGTCGAGCTTGAGCCGTAGCGCCAGGTTCTTGAACTCGGGGACGAACGGCGTGTCGTCCTTGATCGTGTACGGGTTGCCCTTCGCCGCGCCCGGGTCCTCGCCGAGCTCCTTGACGAGCGCGTCGATCTGCTTGGGATCGGCCTTGAGCTTGGCGAGGGTCTCCTGCGCGAGCTTGGCCGCGTCGTCGTTGGTGCGCTGGGCGGCGCGCGGATCCATGTGGCCGCCGTAGCTGGCCGCGAGATCCTTCCAGCCGATCAGCACGTGCTTGACGTCGACCTCCTCGGCCTTCTCGGTGCGGGCGAGGATGTCCTTGCTGTCGATGTCCTTGGCGGGCGCCGCCGGCGGCATGATGACCTTGGTCCCGGCGCTGCCGCTGCCGCTGCCCGTCGTGACCGTCGTGATCGACGAGCCGCTGCCGGTGGTCTTGTCGCCCGTCTTGTCTGCCTTCTGGCAGGCGAACGCGGTGATGGTGATGAATAGGAGGGCTGGTAATGCGCGCATCGGAAGGCGCGCATCCTACTCCCCGGTGGGGGAGATGGGTGGTTCGCCCCCAGGGCGGCTTCGTGTCGATCTCGTTAATTGCGCGCGTTACCCCGTGCGATCAGCAACTTACGGCTACGGTGGCGCGGCGTAGATGCTGCATTCCAACCTGCCGATGCGTCGCTACCTCGTCGCTGCGTGGCTGCTCGGGTGTGTCGGTGGCGTGGCCGAGCTGCCCGGCGCAGCGGTCGATGCACCACCGGGGAGCGCGGTCGATGTCGGCCCGACGCCGGATGGCGGGTTGGTCGGCGGCACCCTGGACGTCGCGTGGATGCACGGCGCGGCCGACTGCGCCGCGAACGCCGACCCCGAGGTCCAGGTCCACGCGTACAACGCGACGACCTTCATCCTCCGGCAGAACAAGTGCCGCACGTTCGAGGCACCCTTCATCTACGTGCTCGTCGGCACCACGACGGCGCTGGTGCTCGACACCGGCGACCTGACGACCACCACGCTGCGCACGACGATCGCGCCGCTCGTCGGCGGCAAGCCGATCGTCGTCGCGCACTCGCACGCCCACGGCGATCACGTGCGCGGCGACGCCACGTTCGCCGGGCAGCCGAACACGACCGTGATCGGGACGTCGCTCGCCGCGGTGGCGGCCGCGTTCGGCATCGCGACGTGGCCGACCGATCCGGGCAGCCTCGAGCTCGGCGGGCGCACGCTCGACGTGCTCGCCATCCCGGGCCACGAGGCGACCCACGTCGCGATCTACGATCGGCAGACCGGCCTGCTACTCAGCGGCGACGCGCTCTACCCCGGCATGCTGTTCATCAACGACTGGGCGACCTACCGCACGAGCATGCATCGCCTCGCGCTGTTCGCCGCGGCGCACCCGATCGCGCACGTGCTCGGCGCGCACGTCGAGATGACGTCGACGCCGAAGCAGGCGTACCCGTACGGATCGACGTACCAGCCGGCCGAGCACGTGCTCCAGCTCACCGCCGCCCACGTCGCCGCGCTCGACGCCGCGCTAGCGCAGCTCGGCGCGACGCCGCAGCGGCGGGTGCTCGACGACTTCATCATCGACCCCCAGTGACCCACGCGAGCGGACGTCGTAGTTCGCGAGCTCGATCGACCGCGTGCGCCGCCAGTAGTCGAACGTGAAGCCCGGCCACAGCAGCACCTCGCCGTCGGGCGCGCGGTACCAGCTGTCACAGCCGGACGTCCACACGGTGCCGACGAGCTTGCGCTTCAGCTCCTCGGCGAACGCGACCTCGACCGCCGGGTGCACGTCGATCGACGCGAGCCGCTCGCGGCGCATCCGGGTGACCGCGTCGACCATGTAGCGGACCTGCGCCTCGATCATGAACACCATCGAGTTGTGGCCGAGCCCGGTGTTGGGCCCCATCAGCAGGAACAGGTTGGGGAACCCGCTCACCGAGATGCCGAGGAAGCTGCGCACGCCGGCCCGCCACGTCGCGTTGAGCTCGACGCCATCCTTGCCGGTGATCGCGATCGACGCGAGGTAGTCGGCGACGTGGAAGCCGGTGCTGTAGACGATCGCGTCGACCTCGTGGAGCGCGCCGTCGGCGGTCCGGATCCCGGTGGGCTCGATCGCCGCGATCTTGTCGGTGACGAGCGCGACGTTCTCGCGCCGGAACATCGGGTAGTAGTCGTTCGAGATCAGCACGCGCTTGCAGCCGAGCCGATACGCCGGCGTGAGCTGTGCACGCAGCGCCGGGTCGGGGATCTCCCGGGCGAGGTGCGCGGCGACCAGCTTCTCGGCGAGCGCGTTGATCCGGGGCGCGAACGCGAAGCCCAGCACGCGGCTCTCGAACAGCCAGTACAGGCCGGTGCGACGGAGCCAGTGCGCGCCCGGCACGTGCTCGAACACCCACCGCTCGCGCGCGCGGATCGGGCGATCGCCCTTGGGGACGATCCACGGCGGCGTGCGCTGGAAGACCTCGAGCCTGGCGGCCTGCCTGGCGAGCTGGGGCGCGAGCTGGATCGTGCTCGCGCCGGTGCCGATCACCGCGACGCGCTTGCCGGAGAAGTCGTACGCGTGATCCCAGCGCGCCGAGTGCATCGACGTGCCGGCGAACGACGTCCGGCCGGGGATCGCGGGGTACGCGGGCACGTGCAGCGCGCCGTTGCCGAGCACCAGCGCGCGCGCGCGGTACGTCGGGCCGCCGGCGACGCGCACCGTCCACGTCGCCGTGCGCTCGTCCCAGGTGCACGACTCGACGAGCGCGCCGAACCGCAGGTGCGGGGCGAGCCCGAAGGTCGCCGCGCAGCGCTCGAGGTACGCGAGGATCTCCGGCTGCCCGCCGTACGCGCGCGACCACCGCGCGTTGGGCGCGAACGAGAACGAGTAGAGGTGCGAGGGCACGTCGCACGCCGCACCGGGATAGGTGTTGTCGCGCCAGGTGCCGCCGACGCGGTCCGCCTTCTCCAGGACCACGAACGCCTCGATCCCGGCCTGCTTGAGCTGGATGCCGGCGCCGAGGCCCGAGAACCCCGCGCCCACGATCACGACGTCGATCACGTCTTCGAGCCGGTCATCCATGACTGGAAGCTAGCGCTCTATTGAACATAGGTCAATAGCAGCCGTGATAGCCTGCCGGCACGATGACGACCGACCACCACCGCACCGACGCTGCCTGGCTCGACGCTCACTGGATGCCGTACACGGCCAACCGACAGTTCAAGGCGCACCCGCGCATGATCGTCGGCGCGGAGGGCGCGTACTACACCGACGCCGACGGCAAGAAGATCTTCGACGGGCTGTCCGGCCTGTGGTGCTGCGGGCTCGGCCACGGTCGTCGGGAGATCGCCGAGGCGATCGCCAAGGCCGCGTCGACGCTCGACTACGCGCCCGCGTTCCAGTACGGCCACCCGGCGAGCTTCGCGCTCGCCAACAAGATCAAGGACCTCACCCCCGCGGGGCTCGACTACGTGTTCTTCACCGGCTCGGGCTCCGAGTCGGCCGACACGTCGCTCAAGATGGCGCGCGCGTACTGGCGCGCCAGGGGGATGGGCACCAAGACCCGGTTCATCGGCCGCGAGAAGGGCTACCACGG
>JAPLLF010000238.1 GCA_026387715.1 Pseudomonadota bacterium | reverse complement strand
TACGGCCTCGCCGAGCTCGCGCCGTTGATCGAGTACGGCGGCTCGCCGCGCGCGACCCTGTGCCTGGCGATGGCCGCGCGCGCGCACGCGTTCATCCACCACCGCGCGTACGTCACGCCGGACGACATCAAGGCGATTTCGCTCGACGTGCTCCGCCACCGTGTCAGCGTTACCTACGAGGCCGAAGCCGAGGAGGTCTCCTCCGAGGACGTGGTCCGGCGCATCTTCGAATACCTCCCGGTGCCGTAAGAGACGACGAGACGACGTGGCCCTCACTACCGCCGAGCTCTTCAAGAAGGCGAAGAAGATCGAGATCACGGCACGCCGCTTGGTCGACGAGCAGCTCGGCGGCCAGTACAACTCGGTGTTCAAGGGCCGCGGGCTGATCTTCGCCGACGTGCGCCCGTACTACGCGGGCGACGACATCCGGGCGATCGACTGGAACATCACGGCGCGCATGAACGCGCCGCACGTCAAGCAGTTCATCGAGGAGCGCGACCGCACGGTCAACCTCGTGATCGACATGTCGGCGTCGGGCTACTTCGGCTCGCGCGGCGGGGCCAAGCGAGAGATCGCCGCAGAGCTCGCGGCGGTCGTCGCGTTCTCGGCGATCAAGAACAACGATCGCGTCGGCCTGCTGATCGTGACCGACAAGGTCGAGCGCTTCGTGCCGCCGAAGAAGGGCCGTCGTCACGTGCTGCGCGTGATCGGCGAGATCCTCGCGTTCGTGCCGCAGTCGCGCGGGACGAACCTGTCGGCGGCGCTCGACCTGCTGGGCAAGATCGCGCGGCGCCGCTCGGTGGTGTTCCTGGTCTCGGACTTCCTCGCGGACGGCTGGGAGCGGCCGATGCAGATCTGCCGGCAGCGGCACGAGCTCGTGCCGGTGGTGGTGGTCGATCCGCTCGAGCAGGAGCTGCCGGCGGTCGGGCTGTTGCTGGTCGAGGATCTCGAGACCGGCCAGCTCGTCGAGGTGGACACGAGCGGCTACGCGGCGCGGCGATTCGCGGCGAACGCGAAGGCCGCGGCGACGCTGCGCGATCTGACGCTGCGCCGCCTCAACCTCGACGTGGTGTCGCTGCGAACGGATGAGTCGTACGTCGACGCGCTGATCGCGTTCTTCAAGGTGCGCGCGAAGCGGATGGCGCACGGATGAGGGCGCTCGGGCGCAGCCTCGGCATCGTGCTCGTGACGATCACGACGATCGCCCGCGTGGCGATCGGGCAGCCAGATCCGTGGGGCGCAGGCAGCGACACGATCGGCAGTGGCGGTAACGGCAGCGGAAGCGGTCTCGGCAGCGGCAGCGGCAGCGGCAGCGGTATCGGCACCGGAACCGGAAGCGGTACCGGAAGCGGTACCGGCACCGGAAGCGGTATCGGAAGCGGTACCGGCACCGGAAGCGGCAGCGGCAGCGGCACCGGAAGCGGCAGCGGCACCGGCAGCGGCAGCGATCCCGCTGGCTATCCCGGCGCGACCGGCAGCGGCAGCGGCAGCGGCAAACCACCGAAGATCATCATCCAGATTCCCCCGGACGTCGTCGCCCCGCAGGTCAGCGCGTCGGCGAGCCCGTCGACCGTGCGGCTCGGCTCGACGTTCACGCTGTTCGTCGACGCGGCGTACGGCCCCGGCGTCGAGGTCAACCTGCTCGAGCCGGTCGAGCTCGGCAGCGCGTTCGAGATCCGCAAGAAGGTCTCGGTCGCCGACCGCGTTCGCCCCGACGGCCTCAAGGTGCGCGAGTGGCAGCTGGCGATCATCGCGTGGGAGCTCGGCGACATCGAGGTGCCGCCGATCGGCGTCACGTTCACCGTCGGCGGCAAGGCCGGGCAGGTCGCGACCAACGGAGTGCCGCTCAAGGTGCTCGGCATCCTCGGCGACGTCGACGATCCCAAGCTCATGCGCGGCTACGCACCGCAGATCTCGCTGCCCAGCCGTGACTGGTTCTGGCTCTACGTCGGCGGTGGCCTCGTCGGGGTGGTCGTCGTCGGCCTCGCGGTCCTGTGGCTCCGCCGAAGACTGCGCCGGAAGAACATCGCGCTCTCGGGCGGCTCGATCCGGATCGCGCGGCGCATCGACATGACGAGCGCGCACGCGCTCGAGGCGCTGCTCGCGATCGAGCGCAGCGCGGTCCTCGTCGAGGACGCCACGCGCAAGCGCGGCTACGAGGAGATGGCGCGCGTGATCCGCGCGTACCTCAGCGCGCGCTACCGGATCGCGACGCTCGATCTCACGACGTCGGAGCTCGCGCAGGCGCTCGCCCGGGTCGCGCCGGCCGACGAGCGGGACCGGATCGGGCACTGGCTCGAGCGGACCGACGTCGTGAAGTACGGCGGGGCGCGGGTGACGTCGGTCGCCGCGCAGGCCGTGCTCGCCGAGGCCCGCGACCTGATCGTGTCGGTGGCGACGCTGCGCGACGGCCTGACGTCGGCGTCGCAGCGCATGCACGCCGAGGACATCGCCGCGCAGGCGAACGAGGACGCGGCGTGATCGCGCGCGATCCTCGAACCAGCCGCGCGCGGCACCTCGCGCTCCGGATCCTGCGCGCCGTGTGGCCGTGGCTCCTGGTCGCCGCGCTCGGCGCCCTCGGCAGCTTCGTGATGAACCGCTACCTGCAGGCGGCGCGCGGCGCCGAGCCGATCGTGTGGCACAGCAAGCGCGTGTTCGTGCTGCTCGCGGCGTGCGGCGTGGTCGGGCTCGTCGCGTTTCACCTCCACCGACGGCGGGCGGCCGCGATGGGCTTCTCGCAGGTCGCGATGATCACGTCCCGCGGGGTCGCCGCGTGGCTCTCGGATCTCCCCGCCGTGCTCCGCATCCTCGCGATCGCGGCGCTCGTCGTCGGGCTCGCGCGGCCCGAGACGTTCCGCACGGTCAAGCACGAGGTCGACTCGGTCGACATCATCCTCGTCGTCGACATGTCGAAGTCGATGGAGGATCCGGACATGCCGCGCGATCGCATGGACGCGGCGCAGCGGGTGATCCGGCGGTTCCTGCGACGCAACACCAACGATCGCATCGGGCTCGTGATCTTCGGGCAGCAGGCGATGCTCCAGTGTCCGCTCACGCACGACAGCAAGATGCTCGAGCAGATCGTCGCGGATCTCACGATCGGCGACGTCCCCGAGCTCGGCACGGCGATCGGTGACGGCCTCGCGCTCGCGGTCGCGCAGCTGCGGCGGTCCGATGCCAAGAGCAAGGTCGTGATCCTGCTGTCCGACGGCGACTCCAACTGGGTGACGCGGTTCGATCCCGAGCAGGCGTCCGCCGCGGCCAAGGCCGAGCACATCAAGGTCAACACCGTGCTCGTCGGCCGAGAGGAGTCGGACCTGCTCGGTGGCATGTCGGTCAATCCGGCGACGCTCATGACGATGGCCGAGACGACCGGCGGCGAGTTCTATCGCGCGACCGATTACGAGTCGTTCGATCGCGGGTTCCAGACGATGCGCAGCAAGCTCGACTCGAGCAAGCGGATCAAGACCGAGCGCATCCCCGACAAGCAGCTGTTCGGCCCGTTCCTGCTGCTCGCGGCGGCGCTGATCTTCCTCGAGCTCGTGCTGTCGCACGGCCGGCTGCGGAGGCTGCCATGACCCTGCCGACGTTCGCCGAGCGATGGATCCTGTGGTTCGCGTTGCTCGGTCCCGCGGTCGTCGTCGCGTTGCACCTCTACGATCGGATGCGGCGCCGCCAGCTGACCGCGCGGCTCGGCGAGCTCCCGGTGATCAGCCGCGTGATGTCGAGCGCGTCGCCGCGTCGGCGCGTCGTCAAGACGATCCTCGTGTCGCTCGGGGTCGCGTTGATCGCGATCTCGCTCGCGCGCCCGACGATCGCCGGCAAGCGCGACGTCGAGCTGCGCGGCCTCGACGTCGTGATCGCCGTCGACGTTTCGAAGTCGATGATGGTCGACGACGTCGGCCAGACCGACGCGATGCGGCAGAAGGACATCGAGGGCACGCGGCTGGGGCGCGCGCGCGAGCTCGCGGTCGCCGTGATCGACGAGCTGCCTGGCGATCGCATCGCGCCGGTCGTGTTCGCCGGGGCGGCCTCGCACTTCCCGCTCACCGAGGACGCCGAGGTCGCCGCGCGCTTCCTCTACGACCTCGGCCCCAACGACCTGCCGCCGGGCTCGAACCTCGGCGAGGTGTTCCGCGTGTCGCGCTGCATGCTTCGCCCGGACCTCTACGAGGATCTCGGCTGCGCCCGGATGAGCCGGCGCGGTCACGGCGGCGATCCGCTCAACGGCGAGAGCCTCGATCCGAAGGGCTTCGAGACCCGCCCCGAGGACGAGGCGATCCAGCTCAAGCAGGAGCGCGGCAAGGCGATGGTGATCATCACCGACGGTGGCGATCCAGAGGCCGACGTGGTCAAGGAGGTCGCGACCGCGCGCGAGCTCGGGATCGCGGTGTTCTTCCTCGGCGTCGGCTCGACCGCGGGGGGGCTCGTCTACGACCTCGATCCGATCACCGGCAAGCGCACGACCCCGAAGCACGACGAGCACGGCGCGACGATCACGTCGCGGCGTGACGACGCGGCGATGATCCAGCTCGCGACCGCTGGCGGTGACGACAAGCGCTACCTGGTCGCCAGCGCGCAAGGCGAGGTCGATCCGATGCCGCTCGTCGATGCGCTGCGGGTCGTCAACCGCGGGCTCGCGACCAAGAAGATCAACGAGCAACGCGACGTCTACCAGCCGTTCCTGTTCGCCGGGCTCATGTTGCTCGTCCTCGAGGCCGCGATCGGCACGCGCCGGCGCCAGCGGTATCCGGAGGCGTCGTGACCGACCCGTGTCATGATCGCTCGATGAGCCCGAGGCAGATCACCCGCTCGCGCCGGTGGCTCGCGATGGCCTTCCTGGTCTCCCCGCTCGCGCTCGGCGGGTGGGAGCCATTTCGCTCGCCCGACCCCGACGTCGAGTCCGGCAACCGCGCGCTCAAGGATGGTCGCTACGACGACGCGCTCGCGGCCTACGAGCGTGCGCAGCGTGGTGGCGAGGTGAACGCCGAGGGGCTCGCCTACGATCGCGGCACCGCGGAGCTCAAGAAGGCCGAGCAGCTCACGGATCCGGCGCAGAAGCAGGCGATGCTCGATCGCGCGCTGGCCGACCTCAAGGCCGCCCAGCGCTCGACGGATCCGCGGGTGCGCGGGGGCGCGAGCTACAATCGCGGTAACGCGCTGATGGCGCAGGACAAGCTCGAGGATGCGATCGAGGCCTACAAGCAGGCGATCCGCGACGATCCAACGCTCGACGACGCGCGCGTGAACCTCGAGCTCGCGCTCCGTCGACGCCAGAAGCAGCAGCAGCAGCAACAGGGTGGGCAAGGCAAGCAAGGCCAGCAAGGCCAGCAAGGCCAGCAAGGCCAGCAAGGCCAGCAAGGCCAGCAAGGCCAGCAGGGCCAGCAGGGCCAGCAGGGCCAGCAGGGCCAGCAGGGCCAGCAGGGCCAGCAGGGCCAGCAGGGCCAGCAGGGCCAGCAAGGCCAGCAAGGCCAGCAAGGCCAGCAGGGCTCGAATCAAGGATCCGGATCGAACCAGCAGGGTTCGGGCGCGGGATCCGGATCGAACGCCAACCAGCAAGGTCAGGGATCAGGCTCCAATCAGGGCTCGGGGTCGGGACAGGGCTCGAACCCCAACTCGAACCAGCAAGGTCAGGGCAACGGGTCTGGCTCGAACCAGCAGGGCTCGGGGCAGGGTGGTGGCTCTGGCTCGGGGCAAGGCTCGGCCGATCCGCAGAACCAGGGCTCCGGGCAGGGCGGCGGGCAGGGTTCGCAGGATCCGAATCAACAGGGCGGCCAGGGTGGTCAGAGCTCGAAGACGAGGCGGCCGCACGCCCGCAGCGGAGGTCAGACGCCGAAGGGTCCGGCGGAGGAGCGACTCGACGCGCTCGAAGATTTCTCGCGCCGCTTGCAGCGCGATCAGGCCCGGCGCCGCGCGACCGGTCGCACGACGGATCCGACGAAGGACTGGTAGCGTCGGTGCGTCCCCGTCCTGCACATCGATAGTCAGCCGACCCATCGCGCTACGATGTGCGCGTGTCGAAGGTGCTCGTCGTGGACGACCGGTCCACCGCGCGGGAGGGAATCGCGTCGTTGCTCCCGGCGTGCGACGTGGCGGGATGCCTGCGCGCCGACGCCAACACCACCCTGCGGATGGCGATCGCGAACGGCGCGCCGTTCGACGTCGTGCTGCTCGACGCGAGCCTCGCCCCGACGGCGGCGTTCGTGCGCGAGCTGGTGACGGTCGGGGGTGGGGTCCGCGTGCTGCTGTCGACCGACGGTGAAGAGGGCGCCGCGCTCGCGGTGCAGATCGGCGCCAGCGATGTGGTGGCACGCCCGTTCGTCGCCGCCGAGCTCGCGTTTCGCGTCGAGCGTGCGGCGAGCCAGGATCTCCGCGCCGACAAGCGCCGCCCGCGCAAGAGCGACGTCCTGATCGGCACCGGCGCCTGGATCAAGGAGCTCTACGATCGGATCGCGATGGTCGCCGCGACCGACGCGACCGTCGCGATCTTCGGCGAGAGCGGCACCGGCAAGGAGCTCGTCGCGCGCACGATCCACAACTCGTCGCGCCGCCACGATGCGCCCTTCGTCGTCGTCAACTGCGCGGCGATTCCGGAGGCGTTGCTCGAGGACGAGCTGTTCGGGCACGTGCGCGGTGCGTTCACGGATGCGACGCGGGACCGCGATGGGCTGCTGGTCGCGGCGCACACCGGCACGCTGTTCCTCGACGAGATCGGCGAGATGCCGCTGGCGCTGCAGGCGAAGTTGCTGCGCGTGCTCCAGAGCCAGGAGTTTCGCCGGATCGGCGACGACGCCGATCGGCAGGTCGACGTCCGGATCATCACGGCGACGAATCGTGATCTCGATCAGCTCGTCGCCAGCGGGGCGTTTCGCCAGGACCTGTTCTACCGGATCAACGTGTTCCCGTTGCACCTCCCGCCGCTGCGCGCGCGGCCCGAGGACGTCCCGTTGCTCGTGCACCACTTCATCAACAAGTACCGGGTGCGGCTCGGCAAGGCGATCGGTGGCATCGCGCCGGCCGCGCTCGCGCGCTTCGTCGCATACGAGTTTCCGGGCAACGTGCGCGAGCTCGAGAACAAGGTGCATCAGGCGATGGTCGTCGCGGCCGGCCCGATGATCGTCGACGCGGACGTGCAGCTGCCGGCGCCGGGGAGCGCGACCAGCGGGCGGTCGCGGGTCGACATCTCGCGACCGTTTCGCGAGGTGAAGCAGGAGGCGATCGATGCGTTCGAGGTCGCGTACCTGACCGACCTGCTCCGCGCGCACCATGGCAACCTCGCGCAGGCCGCGCGCGCGGCCGGCATGGATCGCAAGAACCTGTGGTCGCTCGTCGAGCGCCACGCGATCGACCGCACGAAGTTCAAGAAGTAGGCGAAGCCTACGAGTCCGGCTTTCGCCGGAACCTACTCGTCCTGGAGCGTGTCGATGGGCGCGCCTGGCGTGTCGACGGTCGCGTCCGGCGGTGCCGGCACGAGGTCGACCAGCGTCGGCGAGGGTGGGTTCGGGTTCTCGACGGTGACGGTGAACACCGGCACGCGCGGGTTCGTGTTGTCGACGCCGAGCGGCCCTGGACCGTTCGTGTAGGTGACGTGGGCGGTGACTCGATCGATCGACGCGTCGAGCGCGACCGGCAGGCCACGCAGCCCGAGCTGGCGGAGCAGGTCGAGGTCGTCGCAGAAGTACACGCGCTGCTGGCAGGTGCCGCAGTAGCGCGAGCGCTCGTCGTCGGTCATCGCGACGAGCCGATCCCACACGCGCGGACATCGCGGCTTCGTGCAGTGGTCGATCGCGGTGCGGCTGGTGATCGCGCGCCAGTCGAGATCCGACTCCGCGAGGAAGGTCGCATCGGAGATCTCGCCGGACTCGTCACGCACGAACGCGGCGTGGGCCGCGAGGCCGCGCTGCTCGAGCCAGTCGCTGTAGACCATGCGCGACGCGGTATCGGTGGGGTTTGCGCGGATCGCGACGAGGAACTGATCCTCGGTCGGATCGGTGGCGCACACCGTCCGGATCGCATGGGGCACGACGAGCGGTGGCAGCCGTGGGGCGAGGTTGATCGACGGCACGGGCCGGGGAGGCGGCGGCGGGTTGCCGGGCGGCGTCGGATAGCGCTGCGGCGCCGTCGGGTTGGTGTGGGTGGGGCGCTCGGGGCGCGCCGGCGGCGCGGACGGTCTCGGGGGCTCGTTCCGCCGCGCCTCGTCCGGCGTCGCGGTGGTGGAGACGACCGCGTCCGGGCGGAACTTGAGGATCGTGTTGCCGATCCGGATCGTGTCGCCGAGCTTGGCCTGCGATGTGTCGGAGATGATCGTGTTGTTGATGAGCGTCGCGCCCGCGAGCGGCGTGACGTGGATCTCGGCGACGAGGTCGCTCGCCGACACGCGCACCGCGATCGTCATGTGCCGCGGCGAGACCTGGTCGTCGTCGATGATCCGGATGTCGCATTTCGGGTCGCTGCCCACGAGGAGCTGCGGCTTGGTGACGGGCAGCCGGCGCGCGCGCGCCCGCTCGGTGTCGTGCAGGTGATAGATCGAGACGAGCATGCGACGTGCGACCTCTGGCTCAGAGTTTGCCCGACAACTTCCCGGCGTGCGAGACCGCCGGAGAGATCGACGCGAGCAGATCGTGGTCGGTCGCGATCTTCTTGACGACCTGGGGCGAGACGGCACCGGTCTCGACGAGCCGCGCCAGCGAGCGCTCGAGCGGGATCATGCCGCTCTCGCGGCCCGAGGAGATCACGGTCGGCAACGTGTGGAGATCGCCCTTGCGGATGATGTTCTGGACGGCCTGATTGACCGGCACGTACTCGCAGGCGGCGGCGCGGCCACCGTCGCGGCGAGGCAGGAGGTACTGGGTGACGACCGCGCGCAGCACCGACGCCAGCTGCCAGCGGATCTGGCGCTGCTGGAGATCGGCGAACGCGTCGATCATGCGATCGATCGCCCCGGCGGCGTTCGGCGCGTGGAGCGTCGCGAGCACGAGGTGTCCGGTCTCCGCGGCGGTGAGCGCGGCGGCGATCGTCTCGCGATCGCGAAGCTC
>JAPLLF010000420.1 GCA_026387715.1 Pseudomonadota bacterium | reverse complement strand
GGGGTTTCTCGCCGACCTGCGCTTCAACGGCTTCGAGCCCGTCGGCGGGCAGCGCGCGCTCGTGCTCGGCGCCGGCGGCTCGGCACGCGGCATCGTCTACGCACTGCTCAAGTGCGGACTGCGCGTTCACATTGTTAATCGCGATGCCGCGCGCGCCCATCTCCTTGATGTACGGGTCGTCCTCGTCGACCAGCGCCCGCATGAAGTCGAGCGACTTCAGGTCGCCGGTGATCGCGAGCGCCTCGGCGGCACGGCGACGGATGTCGTCCGGCGGCCGATTGATGTCGGTCTTGGCGTACGACAGGATCCGCTGGCACGGCGCGACCGCGCGCGGGTCACGCCGACGGCCGAGCAGCTCGCACGCGCGGACCTGCAGGTTCCAGAACACCGACGCGAACGCGAGCGCGAAGCCCTCGGCGTCGAGCGTGCCCGTCAGCCCGGCGACCGCGTCGAGCGCCTCGATGGCGGCGATGTGGACGCCCGGGTGGTCGTCCTTGACGAGCTCGACGAGGCGCGCGCGCACCGTCGCGATCGGGGCCTTGTGGACGCCACAGCCGGTGGCACCGGCCGCGCGGACGAGCGCGCTGGGCGACTGCATCGCGGCGAGGTGGATCGCCGGATCGATCGCCACGACGGCGTCGGGCTCGAGCTGCTTGGTCAGCACGCCATACGCGGCGAGGCCGACCGAGCCGACCGGGTCCTTGACGAGCTCGAGGACGAGCTTGTCCATGTCCGCGGTCGACTGCTTCGCCTGCCGGCGACGCTCGATCTCGGTGACCACTTGCTGGCGCAGATCGCCGTGACGGCTCGCGCGCCCGCGACGCAGCGGCGTCATCGGATCCGCGGAGTGCCACGTCCAGAGCGTGCGGAACGCCTCGGAGCGAACCTTCGGCGCCTCGTCGTCGAGCGCATCCCCGAGCAGCACGTCGGCGTGTTCGGCCACGGTGCTCCCCGGCGCGCCGACGCGCACGAGGATCTGCAGCGCCCGGACGCGGATGTCTTCCTGGCTCGTCCGCAGCGCGAGCTCGGCGAGCTCGATCTCGGCGCCGACCCCCGCGGCCGTCGCCCCGCGCGCGAGCGCGTCGAACGCGAACGCGCGCACCTCGGTGTCGCCGTCGTCGAGCAGCCAGTGGAGCCGCGTGAGCAGCCGATCGTCACCGGGCCAGCGCGCGAGCGCGGCCACGAGGTTCGTCGTCGCGCCCCGGCGCAGCGACGGATCGGCTTCGCGCGTGAGCTGGAGGACCGCGCCGACGGCGCGCGCATCGCCGACGGCGAGCAGGCCACCCGCGCCGCGGTTGGCGGCATCGGGGAAGCGACACGCGAGCGCGACGAACAGCGGCTCGAGCTCGTCGTCCGACAGCGGCTTGCCGTCGTCGGGCGGCAGCGCGATGCCGACGCCGAGCTCGGTCATCACCTGCTTGAACGCGGCGGCGATCGCGGTGCTCGTCGCGGCGATGCGGACCGCGAGGCGCGGGCGCTGGAACACGGCCGCGAGGAACGCCGCGGTGCGCACGCCGGCGTCGTCGTCGTCGAACGCGCTCGCGGTCAGCGTGCGCGCGTCGGCGTCGGTGATGCGGGCGACGAACGCGAGATAGAGCAGCGCCTCGGCGCGCACGTCGGGCGTGCCGTGCGCGAGCGCGGTGCGGATCGCCATCGGGCGATCGACGACCTGCCGCAGCACGCCGAACGCGTGGCGGCGCACCGCGTGGGCGCGGTCCTTGAGCGCGTCGGTGATGAGCCCGCGCGCGATCACCGAGCCGCTGCCGATGGGCATCAGCGCGTCGAGCGCCTTGAGCCGGAGGTCGTCGTTGCTGGCCGCGAGGCCCGGGCGGATCGCCGCGATCGGCTGGTCGCGCTCGAGCTCGAGTAACGCCGCGAACGCGGCGAGCCGAACCTCGGGGACCGCGGCGCCGAGCGTGGCGCGCAGCACGGGGCGACTCGCCCGGCGCCTGGTGCGCGCCATCGCGTTGGCGATCGCGACGTGCACCTCGGCCGGCTGCTTGGCCTCGAGCGCGGCGTCGAGGGCCTTGCGCGCGACGTCCTCCGCGATCGCGGCGAGGCTGGCGACCGCGTCGAGCTTCACCTTGGTCGCGGCGTTCGCATCCGCGAGCAGCAGCTGCATGCGCGTGACGTTCGACGCGATCGAGACCGGATCGCCGAACGGCTCGCCGTCGGCGGCGATGATCTGCGTCGAGATCGAGCCGAGCGTGCCGGTGATCCACAGGCGCCCCGCGGACTTCTCGACCTTGGCCACGAGGCCCGCGGCGAACACCATCGCGGTCGCGGGCGAGGCGACGACGTTCTCGATCGTGCGTGGCCGGCGCGCCCCGTCGACGAACCACAGCTTGAGCGCGCGATCCTCGCCGATCGAGTACAGCCGCCGCGGTTGATCGCGCCCCGCGTCGTCGAGCACCACCGGCCCGAGCGCGAGGCCGCGCACCGCGCCGTCGTGCCCGTTGTCGCCGCTGCGATCCGTCGGCTCGACCGCGCCGACGATGAAGCACGCACGGATCGAGCCATCGCCGCAGCCGATGATCGCGCGGCCATCGCCGACCGCGACGATCGCGCGGATGCCACCGTCGCCGCCGGGCGTGATCGCGCGCGCGGTGCCGTCGGGCGTGATCACCGTGAGCTGGCCGTCGTTGCCGCCGACGAGCCACACGCCCGCGGGGTCGTGGACGATCGCGTTGATCGCGCCGTCGGACAGCGCGTGCGTCTTCGTCAGGGTCAGCCGCGGCGTCCCACCGTCGAACACGACGTCGATGATCGCGACCTTGCCGCCCTGCGTGCCGACGGCGAGCCCGCCGCGATCGCCACGGGCGAGGTTCGGATCGACGGCGATCGCGCGCACGGCGCTCGCCGGACCGAGGTTCAGCGTCGCGAGCTGGCGCTTCGCGGTGACGTCCCACGCGACGACGTTGCCGGCCTCGTCGCCGGACAGCAGCAAGAGGTCGCCCGCGAACACGAGGGCGTGCACGGCCACCGGCGAGGGGAGCGTCCATCCCTCACCCTTGCCGTCGAGCAGGGTCGTCGGGATCACGTGGATCCCGGTCTCGGTCACGTCCTTGACGTCGCGGCGACCCGCCACGGCGATCAGGTCGCGGCCGGCGGCAATCGCTTCGAGGCGTTCGATCTGCGGTCCGTAGAGACTCACGACGGCATCCCTTCCAGATCGGCGTGGGCCTTGCGTAGCTGCGTGAGCGCCTGAACGCTCGCGTGCCACTCGCCCTTCGCCGTCGAGTGCGTGAATTCACCGAGCACCGGCGCGATCGCCTTGGCGAGCTCGCCATCCTCGAGCGCGACGTCGCGCATCGCTTCGATCAACCGGCGCTTCGCCACGCTCGCGGGCAACGCGCGCTCCGGCTTGGGGCCACCTTCGACGACGGGATCGCGCTCGCCGACCCGACCGGGGGGAAGGCCGAACAGGATCACGCGCGCGAACTGCTGGAGCGCCGCGAGATCGGAGAACCGCTCGGTCCCGAGCGGCGCCCCGACGAGCTTGCGCGGGGTGTAGTCGGCGGGCCACGGCTTCGGCCGGTGGCGATCCCAGAACAGGCGGACCGCGAACAAGCGGACGTCACGCTCGGGGCTGTCCATCAGCCACGCGAGCTTCTCGGCGCCACCGACGCGATCGTACATGCGCCGGATCAGCGTCAGCGCGACCTCGCGCGAGGCCTTGTGGGCACCCTCGGCGAGCTGGAACACCCTCGTGCTGTCGAGCCACTCGAGCGGCAGCCGTGGCGACGCGGCCAGCATGCCGAGCAACAGCTCCGCGCCGAGCGAGCGGGGCTCGCGGTGCGTGCTGTTGGCGAGCTCGTACACCAGCTCGCGATCGTTCCAGCGCACGAACTCCTCCGCGGCGATCGCGACGCCGAGCTTGCGCACGTCCTGACGATCGTCGGCGAGCAGCGGCTTCACCGTCGCGAGCTTGTAGGCGTCGTGATCGAGCCGTGGCTTGATGCCGAGCGCCTTGGCCTCGGGCTGGCGCGGGCCGAGATCGGGGTGATGCGCCTTGAGGTAGGTCGCGGCGAACGTGCGCACGGCCTCCTTGCTCTTGGCCCCGGTCGCGAGCTCCCACAGCCGCGCGACACCCCGGGCGGCGTCACCGTCCGCGAAGTCCGCGGGCTGGAAGGCCTCGAGGAGCATCCGCTGCGCGAACTGCGCGAGATCTTGCTCGGGCGAACGCGCGAGATCGAGGAGCCACGGCAGCCCGATCGCGGCCGGCTCGACGCGGCGACGATCACCGAGGAGCTTGAGGCCGTACGGACGCAGCCGCGGCTTGCCGACGAGCCGCTTCACCCACTCGAGATCGAGATCCGGACCGCTCAGCATGCCGGCATCGAGCCAGCGCGACACGGCGTCGGAGCGCTCGGCCATCTCGAGCGACTTCTGGATCCACGGGATGCCGATGTCCTTGGCGGACCGCTTGCCGAGCTCGGTGAGCGCCTGCTCGTTGCGCTCGTGCACCGACCAGTCGTTCTCGATGAAGCGCTGATCGTCGAGCATCGTGATCCAGTAGGCCGCCGGGATCACGGCCGACTTGTCGGCGTAGAACTTCACCAGCTGCCCGAACGCGTCCGCGTCGCGGGCGGCGGTCTCGACGAACAGCTCCACCGGCACGTCGCGCGGATGGAACCCCTGACCGAGCTTGCCCGGCGCCCACGGCGCGGCCTCGCGGCCGAGGAGGTCGATCAGGTTGGCGAGCCCGACCTGCGCGGGCGTCATGGCCTCGAGGCGCGCCGACGCGAACTTCATCGTGTCGTCGTAGCTCTCCCGACACAGCGCGACGAGCTCGTCGACCGGGATCTCCGGCGCGTGCGCCGCGGCGTACTCGAGCGCGAACGTGCGCGCGTCGGGGTGCGGCGAGCGCAGGAACCCGACGACGACGTCGTGCAACCCGGCCGCGCGGAGCTTGCTCATGTGCAGCTCCGGGTTGTCCTTGATGAGCGCCACGACGAACGCGTGGAGCGAAGCGACCGGGCGGCGCCCGAGGCGCGCGAGCCAGCTCGGCTCGATCGCGCGGAGCGCGAGCGGATGATCGGCGCGCAGGCAGCGGATCGCCCAGTCGCAGACGAGATCGTTGAGCGACACGTCGAGCAGCCGCAACAGCGGCGCCGGCGACAGCTTCCAGGCCTCGGGGTAGGCGCGGATCACCATCGGGTCGCCGTATGTCGGCGGCGAGAACTGCGCGAACCCGCGCTCGTGGCGCAGGTGCTTGCGCCCCCAGATCTGCGCCGCGACCCACGACGCCGCGTGGGTGTGGCTCGCCGGATAGTGCCGGAGCACCTCGCACGCGAACGTGGGGAAAGCCTCCGGCACGGCGGTGCCGAGCTTGCGAAGGTAGCGCCACACGCGTCGACGCAGGTAGAGGATCGTGCCGAAGCCGATCTCGCCGCTGTCGTACGACGTGGCCTGCATCGCGTCGATGCGATAGCCGAGCACGCCGAACATCGCGAGGTCGTGGCGCTCCTCGGCGCGCTTGTAGATCGCCTTGGCGGCCTTCCACACGCCCCACTTCATCTTGCCGTGCGCGAACACGTGGATCAGCGCGGCGCGCGCGTAGTCCGCGGCCTCGGCCCCGGCGCTCGCCGTCGTCCACTCGCTGCGATCGTAGAGCGCGATCAGCAGATCGCCGAGCTTGAAGCGCGGCGGCGCGTAGGGCGACGTCACGATCTGCGCGAACGCATCGCGGCACGTCGACGGCGGGTTCGTCGTCACTTTCATAGCGCCAGTCAGGCGCCAGTTCGGAGCGACCCTCGTTGGGGTCATCTTGATCGAGATAGCGAACCAGCTGCTCTCCGAGCTGCGGATCCCGCATCGCGATGGCTCGCTCGATATCCTCGAGCGTGAGTAGGCTCGTCCCCAAAGCCCGCTCAGGCTAGGCGATCTTCGGACGAGAAATCATTCCGGATGGCGGGCATTCGAAGGGGATCTCGCGCCGCCAACCCACGAACGTGTGGTGCGTTACTTGATGACCGCGAGCCGAGGCGAACGTTTGGGCTTGCTCAGGATGTTCCCCGCGAGCTTGATCGCCGCCGACGTCGCGAGCTTCATGAACAGCTCGGCGTTCTCGGAGTCCGGGCTGCCGATCACGATCGGCATGCCGGAATCGCCGCCGAACCGGATCCGCGTATCGATCGGGATCTCGCCGAAGAACGTCGCGCCAACTTCCTGCGCGAGCCGCTTGCCGCCACCGTGGGAGAAGATCTCGTCGTGGTGCCCGCACGCGGGGCACTTGTAGTAGCTCATGTTCTCGACGATCCCGAGGATCGGGATCTCGACCTTCTCGAACATCGCGATGCCCTTGACGACGTCGACGATCGAGACCTCCTGTGGCGTCGTGACCATCACGCTGCCGGCGATCGGGATGAGCTGCGAGAGCGAGAGCTGCACGTCGCCGGTGCCCGGGGGAAGATCGCAGATCAGGTAGTCGAGATCGCCCCAGTCGACGTCGCCGAGGAACTGCTGGAGCAGGCGGTGCACCATCGGGCCTCGCCACACCACGGCCTCGCCCTTGTCGACGAAGAAGCCCACGCTGATCACCTTGAGGCCGTGATGGATCGCCGGCGTGATCCGCGAGTCCTTGGTCGCCGACGGGGGGACCTCGGGAGCGCCGAGCATCGTCGGGATCGAGGGACCGAACACGTCGGCATCGAGCAGGCCGACCTTCGCGCCGTGGCGCTGGAGCGCGAGCGCGAGGTTCACCGCGACGGTCGACTTGCCCACGCCGCCCTTGCCGGCGGCGACGGCGATCACGTTCTTGGGCCCCTTGAGCATCGCCTTGTCGCTCGGCGGCGGGATGAACGCGGTGACCACGTCGGCGATGACGGTGACGCGCTTGGCGCCGAGCGCCTTCACCGCCGTCTCGACGCGGACGATGAGCTCGCGGCGCGCGGTGTTCGGGTAGGCGTGGGTGGGGATGTCGAGGCGGACGAGCACGTCGTCCCCCTGGATCTCCGCGGTCCGATAGACCCGATAGGTGACGATGTCTTGCCCGAGCATCGGGTCGACGACCTTGCCCAGCGCTTCCTTGATCGTTGCTTCCGTGATGGTCATCCGAGATGTCCGAGCTTCGCCCGTTTGGTGGCGAGGTAATCCGTGCTGTGTTCGCTGTGATCGCCGCCGACCCAGTGCGACTCGTGCGCACCGATGACGACGCCCGCCGCTTCGAGCCCGGCGATCTTCTTCGGGTTGTTTGTCATCAGCCGTACCGAGGTGACGCGGAGATCCGCGAGGATGCCGGCCGCGAGATCGTAGCTGCGGCCGTCCGCATCGAAGCCGAGCTGGAGGTTCGCGTCGACGGTGTCCGCGCCCTCGTCCTGGAGGTGGTAGGCCCGGATCTTGTTACCGAGGCCGATCCCGCGCCCCTCCTGGACGAGGTAGACGACGACGCCGCGGCCCTCGCTGGCGATCCGGGCGAGCGCGGCGTCGAGCTGCGCGCGGCAGTCGCACCGGAGCGAGCCGAGCACCTCGCCGGTGAAGCACGAGGAATGTACGCGTGCGAGGACCGGCGCCGGCCCCCCGGTGTCCGTCACGTCCCCGAACACCATCGCGACGTGCTCCTCGTCGACGATGCCGACCGCGGTGGCGCCCGCGCCACCTGGCAGGCCGGTTCGATAGACGACCAGGCGGAACTCGCCATGCGCCGTCGGCAGCCGAGCCTCCGAAAACCTCGTGATCGTCACAGGATTGGTGCGTGTATGGCTGCGCGACGAGCCCTTGTCAATCCGCGGGTACCCTCGTAAGTTGTCGTTCTATGGCCGTCCGCCCTGTCGTCATCTGGCCCGACGATCGCCTCCGCCAGGAGTCGATCGCGATCACCACCATCGATGACTCGGTACGCGCGCTGTACCAGGATCTCGTCGATTCGATGTACGCCGAGAACGGGCTCGGCATGGCCGCGCTCCAGCTCGGCGATCCGCGAAGGATGTTCATCGTCGAGCCGAAGCTCGCCGGGCGCCCCGAATCGGCGCCGCCGGTCGCGTTCTTGAACCCCGTGATCGTCGAGGTCTCGGACGACCAGCAGGACTCCGAAGAGGGCTGCCTGTCGTTCCCCGACATCTACATCAAGGTGAAGCGACCGATGCGCGCGAAGTTCCGCGCGATGGATCTCGAGGGCAAGATGTTCGAGCTCGAAGGCGAGGCGCTGCTCGCGCGCTGCATGCTCCACGAGAACGACCACCTGACCGGCAAGCTGATGATCGACTTCGTCGGGCCGCTCAAGCGAACGATGATCAAGAAGAAGCTGACCAAGCTCAAGCAAGCCGAAGCCGCGGGCGACGACGCGTAAGCGAAGACGGACTCACTCGTCGTCGTCGTCGCCACCGTCACACGGATCCTTGGGCGGCTTGGTCGGCAGCTTCACGTTGCCACCCAGGCCCCCTCCGGTCGACGGCGCAGTGTTGGGCGCCGGCGTCGCGCCGAAGCCGGTCGGGTTCCACACCAGGCGCTGGATCGACGTGCCGTCCAGCACGACCAGGGCCCGGACGTCGTCCTGCGCGGCCGTGCAGCCGCGCTCGAACGAGGCCGCGACGTGCTCGCCGTCCTTCCAGCACACGTACTTGCCCCCCCAGCATCCGCAGCGACTGAGCTGCTTGGCGTCGGCGAACATCGCCCCGGCGTGCCAGCTCGGGTGCGCCGCCACGGTGATCCTCGGATCCGTCGTGATCACGTTGAGGATGCGGCCGCGGTCCTCCGACACGCTGAGCACGAGGACGCCGTCGTGGTACGCGTCGTACTGCAGGAAGTCGTGCTCGTCGCGGGTGGCCTTGACCTCGTAGCCGACGAGCTTCGTGCGCAGGGCGTCGAGCGTCGCGGGGATCGAGGCATCGAGCGGGCCGAACGCCGCGTCGGAGATCACGATGCCCGTCGCGGTCGGCGCGGCGAGGGGCGCGCCACCACTACCGGTCGGCTTCTCGACCAGCGTGCGGTCATGAAAGCAGGCCCCCACGAAGAGTGGCGAGGCCGTGGCGAGGGCGACGAGCGTTCCACGTAGCGTCATTTCGCGAGTGTAACGCGGTAGCGTCCGGGAGATGCCGGATCAGGTCTTCGTCCGCGGCCTCGAGTTCGAGGGCAACCATGGCTACACGGCCGCCGAGCGCCGTGGTACGCGGCGGTTCCGGGTCGATCTGACCCTCGAGCTGTCGCTCGTCGCGGCCGCCGCGTCGGACCGGCTCGTCGACACGATCGACTACTGGAGGGTCAGCGAGATCGTCGTGGCGATCGGCACGAAGTCGACCTTCAAGCTGATCGAGGCGCTCGCCGGGGCGATCGCGGCGAAGATCCAGGAGCTCTACCCGCACGTGGCGGTGACGATCCAGCTCGAGAAGCTCGCCCCGCCCTGCCCCGGCGTGCCGGCGGCGTGCGGCGTGCGGCTGCACCTCGCCCCGCCGACGAGGCTCCCGTGAGCTTCACCTGGCGCGCGCCTGTCCGGTTTTCGGACGTCGATCATGCGGGCATCGTCTACTACCCGCGGTTCTTCCACCTGTTCCACCTCACGTTCGAGGAGCTGTGGCGCGAGCGCATGGGCGCGCGGGCGTACGTCGAGCTGCTCGACGTCGAGCGCATCGGGTTTCCGGCCGTGCGCGCGGAGTGCGACTTCAAGGCGCCGCTGCGGTTCGGCGACACCGCCGAGGTCGTGCTGTCGATCACGCGGATGGGCCGCACGTCGATCACGTTTCGCTACCGCGTGTATCGCGCCGCGGACGCGGTGGTCGAGCGCGTGCTCGCCGCCGAGGGCAAGGTCGTGTGCGCCGTCGTCGATCTCGCGAAGTTCGTCGCGGTCGCCGCGCCCGAGCGGGTCACCGCGATGCTCGCGGATCTCGTCGAGGCGGGGTAGCTCACCAGGCGACGACGTGTTCCTGGGAGCTCGGCTCCCAGCACGTGTCGGTGCCCTCGTACGACACCACGACGAGCGCGAGCCGGCGATCGTGATCGACCGCGCCCGCCTCGAGCCGCGCGGGGTTCGTGCACTGTTCCTCGCTCCCCGCGTACAGCGGGTGCGTGGCCGCGAGCCACGAGGTCGGCGTCGCCCGCTCGACGACGCGCTGCCCGTCCCAGGTGATCCGCACGACGCTCGGCGTCCACGTCACGCCCGCGTGGGGGTCGGCGTCGAGACAGTGACAGCCCTCGTCCTGGCTGGCGGCGCGCGCCGCGGCCAGGACGGTCAGCGGGACGAGCCGCCGCTCCGCGTGGAGCTTGGCGAGCCAGCGATTCGCCAGGGCGAAGCGCTCCCGCATCACGCTCGGCTGGTCGGCGAGCCGCTCGGTCTCGTCGACGGTCAGCACGACGAGCGACGCCACGGGCGCGTCGTGGCGGTCGATCGCGATCAGCGTCAGGTTCGCGTTGCCCCGCCCACCGTCGTTGTCCTGGTGCGCGACGACGACCACGCTGCCGTCCGCGGCGACCGCCGGGAGATCGATGGAGGAGATCGCGCCGTCGGCGTACGCGACCGTCGGCGCGGCCTTCGCCGGCAGCGGAGGCAACGGCGCGCGGGTCGCCGTCGGAGTCACCGTCGGACCGTGGGGCGTGGCGCCCGGGGGCACCGGCGCACACCCGACCACCAGCAGGATCGCGAGCGACGCGCGCAGCATCGGCGCTACTCGACGAGCTTGAGGTGCGAGCCACGCTTCGCGCGCGGCTCCTCGCGCACGACCGCGACCGGCCGATCGCCGTCGATCGGCGTCAGCGGCTCGCCGTCGACG
>JAPLLF010001145.1 GCA_026387715.1 Pseudomonadota bacterium | reverse complement strand
GAGGGGCCGATCGTCGACCCACGCATCAAGGGGGCGCCATGACCTCGCCCGTCACCGACCGCACCGGCAACCCCGCGCGGCTCGACGCCGCCGACGTACGCGCCGCGGTGAAGCCGATCGACGTCTTCGCGTACTTCGCTCAGAAGTTCCGCCCGAGCGGCTCGCAGTACCGGCTCGCGATCTGTCCGCGATGCGGCGAGCAGTCGAGCGGCATCGCGGTCGCACGCGACGGATCCTGGATCCACCACGGGCACGAGCGCGCCGCCGGCGGCACCTGCTCGGGTGATGCCCTCAACCTCGTGGCTGCGTTCGCGGGGCTCGACACCAAGCGCGACTTCGTGAAGGTGCTCGAACTCGCCGCGGAGATCGCGGGCGTCGAGGCACAACCCCTATCCGAGCCGGAACGCGCCCAGCGTCGCGCCGATCGCGACCGTGCTGCCGCCGATCGCCAGCGACAGGACGACCTCGCGAACGCGGGCCGATCGCGACCGTGCTGCCGCCGATCGCCAGCGACAGGACGACCTCGCGAACGCGGCCGCGGCGAAGGAGTCGCGGATCACGTCGTCGGCGTTCTGGCAGCGCCAGCGTCATCGACCGTGGAACATCACGGGGGATGCCTACCTTCGCCGTCGAGGATTCGCCGGGGCCGCGGTTCGCCGGCTGATCGAGGAGGACTACTGCCGTTGCAACGCCGACGGTGATGTGTGCGTCGGGATGTGGAGCTACGTCGACGGCGATCTCGTGAACGTCGCCCGCCGCGTGCTGGCGCCGAAGGAGGACTCCCCGAAGACGCCGGTGCTCACCGGCTGCCCGATCACCGCGTCGCTCGTTGGGCGGGTACAGGAGATCCGCGCGGGCGACACGGTCATCGCCGAGGGCATCATCGACACGCTGACGGCGGTGATCCTGTGGCCGAACGGGCTCGCGATCGGCGCGCACTCCGCAGGCCAGCTCGGGGCGCTCGTCGCTGCCGCCGCGCCACGCGTGAAGGCGATCGGCGGCCGGCTGCTGCTCGTGCCCGACCGCGACGAGCGGGGCAAGGCTGCGGCGAAGGTGGCGATCAAGATCGCCCTCGAGGCCGGGCTCCGGATCAACGAGACGTTGATCATCGTCGACGTCGCGCCGTTCAAGGATCTGAACGAGGCGCACGTCGCCGGGTGGCGGACTCCATGACCGAGCTCGAGCAGTTCGCCCTCGACGAGCAGACGAGAATCGTCGACGGTCCACACGTTCAGTTCCTGGACAGCGTCGTCGGCGCCACCGATCAGGACGGCAACGCGACGAAGCCGCGGTGGCATCGGGCGCCGTCGCTCGTTGCGGTGATCCTCGATCGCGCCCGTGAACCATGGGTGCCGCTCACGCTCGGCGGCGATGAGATCGCCAAGGTTCGCGCGGGCGGCATCGCGGTCGTGATGGGGCCGACCGGCGCCGGTAAGACGTCGCTCGTCGCTGGGTTGCTCGTCCACCACGCGCGCGAGCTGGGGCCGGTGGTCGTGTTGTCGCGCGAGTTGCCCGCCGACGAGCTCGCCGCACGCGCGATCGGCATGCAGTGCGATGCGTCGTGGATCGACGTGCTGATCGGCAACGTGTCGCGGTTCGACATGGATCGCGTCCTCAACCTGCCGCGCATGGTCGTGCTCGAGAGGAGGGACGCGACCCTCGCGCAGTTGAACGTCGCGATCGTCGCGATGAAGGCCGAGCACCCGACCGAGCCGGTGCTCGTCGCCGTCGACTACGTCCAGATCCTCGAGTCTGACGAGTGCGAGACCCGCGCCAAGGTCGCCGACGTCATCGCGCAGATCGACGACATCGCACGCGAGCACCGCGTGGTGGTGCTGGCCATCTCGCAGATGTCTCGGGCGAGCTCGCGTGCCGCTCGGAACGGCGAGTCTGTCGGCGCCGACTCGACCGATGGCGGTGCGGAGTCCGCGGCGATCGAGCGGGTCGCGTCGATCACGCTGGCGATCGGCTCGTCGAGCGAGGAGCGCGAGGACGGCACGCGCGCCGTCGACCTGTCGATCGGCAAGGGCCGGATGACCGGCGGCGATCGGGTGATCCCGATGTCCTACCTGGGCCGTAGCGGGCTCTGGCGTGTCGCTGGCGATGCGCGGCCGGCGGGTGACGTCCGGGCGGAGCGGCAGGGTGCGCGCGACGTCGCGAAGCAGACCGCCGCCGAGCTCGCGATCATGGGGGCCGCCGCAAAGGCGACCGAGCCGAAGACGCGCGAGGACATGACGGCGGTGGCTGCCTGTACCAAGAGCGTGCGCCGCCTGGCGATGGCCGCGCTCCTGGGGCGCGGGGAGCTCGTCGAGGTGCAGAAGAAGAAGCCCCGCTCAAGGGCCTGGATGGTCTGCACGCCAGCGTTGGCGGACTCGTTGAACATCCCGATCGCGACCGGCGGTGACGAGTGACGACTGCCGCCCGACTGCCGCCCGACTGCCGCTCGGCGCCTCTGACTGACAGCCGCCCGCCCTTAGTAGTGGGCGGCAGTCACTCACTCGAGCCGGCGGCCGTGACGTCCGGGCGGCAGTGGAAAGGGAAGCCCATCGTTCCGAGCCGGGGGATCCGATGAAGAAGCGGAAGCGGAAGAACGCCGCGAGCGTCAAGGATCACCAGGGGGCCGCCGATGCGTTGCACAAGGCGACGACCTACCTCGACGAGGCGCTCAAGCACGTCAACGGACGAGTCCCAGCGACCGAGATCGACGGACTGCTTCGCGCGAAGAAGTACGCGCGCGATGCAGGCAGCATGCTCGAGGATCGGATGTTCCGGGACCACGGATCCGACCGTGAATCCATGGGGACGTACTACCCGCGAGACAGGATCGTCCCGCCGGGGGGCGACAGCAGCCCCGCTACGCGACGACATCATGAGCTGGCCTGTCGTCGCCGGCACGAGCTCGCGGGCCGCGTGGGGCGCGTGGCGTGGCCTGTACCCTCACTGGGGTCGGGATGGTGATTCCCGTCGGGTCCCTCGACGGGCACGGCAGTGGATCTGCGGGGCAATCTGCAAATTCCGAAAACGGAGGCCGATCGACCACGCCGAATTTTCCCAACGTTTCGCCGAGAGCGAAATCTACACGAAGGTGAGCGCATGACCCGACGACGACCGAACGGTCGCCCGCGGCGGCGGGGCGCGCTTTACGAGCCGCCGACCAAACACGACGTGCTCGTCGAGCGAGCCGCCGACATGGCGCGCCATCTTCGATCGACCCGGATCGCCCGCGACGTGGGGATCGTCAGCCTCGCGTCGGTGATCGGAGTTGCCGCAAGCCAGCTCTCGAGCTGGGAGCACGCGGCCTCGATCCCTTCGATTCCGCGGCTGATCCGCTGGGCACACGCGCTCGACCAAGATCCCGCGCACGTGTTCGGCATCGTCGCCTCCGAGGTGCCCGCGTGACCGCGCCGACGACCCCGCCGAGCATGATCGCGATCCTCGGTCGCTCGCGGGGCTCGATCCGGATCGAGATGCCGGAGCTCGTGCGCGTCGGTGATCGGGTTCGGGTTCGCGTGCATTCGCTCGGCGATCGCGCGGCCGTCGTGGTCGGCGTCGGCGTCGGGGCCGCCACGGTCTCGACCTACAACGCGGGCGTCCCATGGGATGCGCCGGCGCACGTCGACCTGCTCGAGCTCGTCGGGATCGACCGCGCGGAGTCCGCACCGACCTGCAGAGCGATGATCACGCCGACGGCGATGTCGACGGCAGGCACGCCGACGGGCTGGACGCTGGTCGTAAGCGCAGCCGACTACGCGCGGATCGGATCGCCCGTCGCGCGCTTCACGATCTCGGTGGCGCGCGCCGATGGCACCACCGAAGAGTGCTCGATCTTCCGCGTGACCGAGCGGCTCGATTCAGCCCGTCACCCTTCGGTCGATCGCGTCGAGCTCGCGACGTCGCTGCCGATCGCGAGTTATCGCGCTCTCGAGCAGGTGCAGATGACGGACTCGAGGCCACCGGCGCGATCACCCACCCGCATCGAGATGCTGCTTCGAGGTCAACTCCATGACTGATCCGCGGTTCGATCTGCTCCTCGAGGCGAACCGCGCGCACGAGCTCCACGTGAAGATCCTCGCCCACGCCGGCGTGCTGCTCGAGCTCGCGAAGCTTGGCGCGCACGTCACCCTCGCGGATGCCGCGGCCGTGCTCGCGCTGTCGAAGATCTCCGAGGCGCTGTCACACGCCGCAACCCGTCGCGCGCGAGCTGCTCTACACGCGTACCTCGACGCGCGCGGTGACCTCGTCGACGTACCGCACGAGGCGCTGCCGTGGTGGCTCGATGACGTGTGGCCTACCGAATCCCACGCACACGCCCACGGTACCGCCGTCGGCGATCTGAATCTGAACTGACCGAAGGAGCCGACGTATGAGGATCAATTTTCACGGATCAAGCGCGCCGCACATGGCGCCCGAGGACGATGGTGCCGGTGGAGGCGCCGCGCCACGCACGTTCACCCAAGCCGAGGTTGACGCCATCGTGCAAGAGCGCGTGTCGCGCGCGAAGTCGTCGGCGAGCGCACCCGCGAAGGATGCTGGTGCGCGGTACTCACTCGCCGAGATCGCCGAGTTGTCGAAGCTGTTCGGCACGGCCGCGCCGGCGGTGCCCGTGAAGCCCGCGGCCGCACCCAACGCACCCGGACGCGTCGACCCGATCACTGCTGGTGGTCTGGTGGATATTTGGAATTTGCGCGACGACGAAATCGCGCAGCTCGGGCCGGCTGGGATGCGCGAGCAGTTCGAAAAGCTGATCCGCCATGGCGAGCAGGCGAGCGGCCGGCCGGCCAAGCCCACCATCCCGAGCGCGAGCTCCAAGCGATGATCACTCGCCAGCTCACCCCCGAGGAGCTCGCCGATCGTGATGTCGCGATGCCGCCGCGCGTGCAGCAGATGCCGGCCGGCGAGTCGGTGATGGCGCTCGGCTCCGCGCTGGGGCTCGCGATGGCGCACGGAGCGATCGGCGGCAGTGACGATCGATCGGCGGCGGTCGGCCGGCTGATCTACGAGCTCACCGAGATTCTCGCGAGCTCCGGCATGAAGCCGGAGGCCGCGGCCCTGGTCGTGCGGCTCGTCTGCGCTGTCAGCGCAGGCGGATCGCGCTACCTGCAAACCCCGACGACGAAAGCGAAGTGAGTCAGATGGCCAAGGTTCTTGAGCGCGCCGATATTGTTTGCCAGCCGACTGGCACGTTCGTCACGATCCACATGCGCGTCCCGATCGCGGAGTACGCCGCGACGATCGTGCTCGCGGGCTTGACCAACTCGATCCCGGCCAAGGACACGGCCGAGGTCGCCCGCGTCGTGGCCGCCGGCGCGACCGGCTGACCGGCTGATCGTCGCCAGGCGAGGCGCTACGGCGCGCCCTCTGCCGCGCGGCCGCTCGTCGGTCGCCGTCGATTCGATCGCGTACGCGAGCTCGTAGAGGCCTGCAACGGCCACAGGGAGACACATGGCCGAACGCAGGATCCGACCGAACCGCGAGCATGACGACGCCGAGCTCGCGCACGTCGATTCGTTCGCCCTGGCGAGCGAGCTCGTGCGCCGCGGTGCGATCGCGAAGCCGACCACGAGCTCCACGCACGGCATCGCGCGGATCACGTTGCCCGTGCTCGAGCCCGAAGGCGATCGGCCGACCGTGCGCAGCGCTTGCCCGGTCGAGCGGCCTTGTCCGTGGGTCCGCTGCCGCGCGCACCTCTGGCGAGTCGACCCCGACGATCGCGCTGGTAGACGTCGCGTCGGTGGGGGCGATCCCATGCCGCTCGTCGCGGTGACGTCGGCGTGGTCGTGTGCGTTCGACGTGATCGAGGCCCATCCGGCGGGGTTGCTGGCGGACGACGTCGGCGACGTGCTCGGCGTTGTCGGCGAGCGTGTTGGCCAGCTTGAGCGGAAGGCGCTCGCCGAGCTCGGCGCGGACATGCGCGAGCTGTACGGCCTCGAGTCGGCGACGATCGAGCGCGAGGGGCGACTACGCGATCGGCGCAAGGCCAGCGGTGCGGACCGGCCCGAGGCCGCGGTAGGCCTGACACCGGACGAGCGGCGCCGGACGTCGGTGATCGCGGGCGGGACCGACGGCCGCGCGGTACGACGCCAACGCCGGATCGATCGGCGCGCCGCGGTCGTGGCGGCGAGCGACCGGGCCACGGTCGAGGTGGGCGCCGTCGAGCCGGGCGCCGACGGGATCACTCGGTGACGGAATCACCGGTCAGATCATGCACTTCCACGATCGGTTACGAAGGGTCCTCCCGTTGTCGGACCGAAAGCCTATCGTCGTCGGTGCCAGACCCGATGTTCTCGACGCGCTGACGACGTTTTTTGCTCCTACCGCCCGACCCGAGACGAGGTCTGGCAAGTTCCGCGGCGCGAGCTGGGCGGTAGGGGCGCTTTCGATCGAGGAGCTTGCCCATGCGAACAAGGAAGCCGGTGAAGGCGAAGCCGGTGAAGGCGACGGCCGCGGCTGGGGCGCAGCTTGATGATCGGAAACCGGCGCATGCCTCTACCCGAAGTTGGGAGCGGAGCCTCGCGTACCGCATCTTGAACGCGGACAAGATCGCCGAGCGGAGTCGCCTGTACCGCGCCGCGAACCGCAACATCCTGACGCCGAAACAGATCGCCGCTGCCCTGGCGAGGGTGGGCCGATGATCGTCACGGTCCAACGCGCCGACGGCGCCCGCTATCAGGTCTACGCGCGGAAGGGCGGCAAGAAGGTCTACGTGGGGTCCTTCGAGTCGAAGCGCGAGGCGCAATCGGCCGACGAGGATCACCGGGTGACGCAGCGGAAGATCGCCACGGGCGAGCTGCCGCCCGAACTTGACGCCAAGCGCACGCTGGATGCCGCGTCCGAGGACTGGCTCAAGTCGCTCAAGGATCGCGCCTCGCGATCTCACGAGGGCTACAGCACGCGCATGAAGATCTACATCCTGCCCGCGCTCGGCAAGGTCGCGATCTCGCGGCTCACGAAGTCGGCCGTGATGCGGTGGCGCGACGATCAGTCAGCGCGGTTCGCGCCCGCGACCGTCAACGGGAGCCTCACCTGCCTCTCGTCGGCGTGTAGCTACTTCGTCGATCGCGGGTGGATCGCGACGAACCCATGCACGGGCGTGGAGCGGATCGAGCGCAAGGGAACAGTCTTCCCGTGGATCGAGACGCGCGAGGAGATCACGAAGCTCCTGCTTCAGTGCCCCGACGACGTGCGCGACATCGTAGCGGTGGCGCTCGGCACTGGTATGCGGCTCGACGAGCTGCTCCACCTCCACCACGCCGATATCGACCTCGAGCGGCGGCTGATCGCGGTCCACCGCGGGCGCCAGGGCACCGTCAAGAGCGGCAAGGCGCGCTGGATCCCCGTCCTCGACATGCTGCTCCCAGTGCTTCGCCAGAGGGCCTTACGGCGCGCTGGGAGCGATCTTCTGTTCCCGGGCAAGGATGGTCGGGTGCGATCGAAGGCGGGCGTCCAGGGCGCGTTCAAGCTCGCGGTGAAGCGTGCCGGGCTCGACCCCAAGCTCCACCCGCATTCGTTACGGCACACGTTCGCCTCGCACTGGATGATGAGCGGCGGCTGCATCTTCCGGCTGTCGCGGCTGCTCGGGCACTCGTCGGTCGCGCAGACGGAGAAGGTCTACGCCCACCTCGCGCCCACGGTCTGGGAGCAGGACTACGGCCGCGTGGAGTTCCACGTGCCGGTCGATGCGCCCGTCTACGAGTTCGCGCGCGGGCCGAACGGCCGCATCACCGATCGGCGCCTGGTTTCGGTCGCGTAACCGGCACCCAAAGGAGACAGACGGGAGACAGACCCTCGGTGGCCTGCCAACTGTCTGGAATCGCTAGCGGCTGGCCTTGAGCTTCTTGATCTCGGCGATCAGCTCGGGCACGGCCTTCTCCCACTCGGCGACGATGCCGTAGTCGGCGACCTGGAAGATCGGCTCGTCCTTGTTCTTGTTGATCGCGACGATCGTCTTGGAGCCCTTCATGCCCGCGAGGTGCTGGATGGCACCCGAGATCGCGACCGCGAAGTAGAGGTTCGGCGCGACGATCTTGCCGGTCTGACCGACCTGCCAGTCGGCCGGCACCATGCCCGCGTCGGTCGCGGCGCGCGACGCGCCCATCGCGGCGCCGAGCAGATCCGCGAGCTGCTCGAGCACCTTGAAGTTCTCGCCGTTCTTCATGCCGCGACCACCGGCGACGACGACCTTCGCGTCGCCGAGATCCGGTCGATCCGACTTCTGCGCGTCGAGGCGCTCGAACCTGGCGCCGTAGCTCTCCAGCGCGCCGGCGGGGGCCGACGTCACGGCGCCCGCTTCGCCGAGCTCGGCGGCGGGCTCGAACTCGGACTGGCGAACCGTCACGCAGATGATCGGCGTGCCGATCTCGATCGTCGAGTACGCGTTGCCCGCGAGGATCGGGCGCACGAACGAGTTCGCCGACGCGAGCTTGGCGATGTCCGAGGCCATGCCGGCGTCGAGCAGGGCGGCGGCGCGCGGCAGGAGATCCTTGCCGAGCGACGTCGCGGTTGCGGCGACGACGGTCGCGCCGTGCTCCCTGGCGAGCCGCGCCACGATCGGCGCGTACGTCTCGGCGAGGTACGCGGCGAGGCCCGGATCCTCGACGGTGATGACCTTCGGCGCGTACTTCGCCGCGCTGGCGCTGGCCGCGGCCGCGCCGGGACCGACGAGGAGCGCGATGACCTGGCCACCGTGGGCGGCCGCCGCCGTGCGCGCGAACGCGAGGTTCGCGAGCGCGCTGGAGCGGAGACCGGCTTCGTTGAATTCGCAGAACGCTAAGACGTTGCCCATATGATCTCCTACAGAGCCTTCGCTTCGTCAGCGAGCTTCTTCACGAGGGTGGGGATGTCGGCGACGATCTGGCCGGCGGCGCGCGGAGGCGGCAGCGTGACGGACAGCTCCTTGATCATCAGCTTGGCATCGGGCACGTAGTCGGCGAGCTTGCCGACGGCGAGCGGCTTCTTCTTCGCCGCCATGATGCCCTTGAGCGACGGCAGTCGCGCGCCCTCGCCGGGATAGGCGTGGGTGGCGGGCGTGAGAGTGCGACGCGACGATGCGCAGATCGACCGAGACGATGCTCGGCAGCGGCACGCGCTTGTACTCGACGCCGCCGTCGACCTCGCGCCCGACGAGCAGCGTCTTGTCCGCGAGCTCGATGGTCGCGGCGAACGTCGCCTGCGCCCAGCCGAGCTTGCCGGCGAGCATCTGCGCGACCTGGTTGGCATCGCCATCGACGGCCTGCTTGCCCATCAGGACGAGATCGGGCTTCTCGGCCGCGATGACGGCCTGGAGGGCCGACACGACGATCAGCGAGTCGAGGTCGGCGTCGCTCGCCTCGATGTGGATCGCCCGATCGGCGCCCATCGCGAGACACGTGCGGATCTCCTTGGCGGCGTCGGCGGGACCGAGCGACACGACGACGATCTCGGCGCCGGGCTGGCGCGTGCCATCCGCGCCGTTCTCGACGAGGCGCAGCGCCGCTTCGATCGCGTACTCGTCGAACGTGTTGACGATCCACGACGCGCCGGTGAGATCGATGTGGCCGTCCTTGATCTTCGCCTTCTGGGTCGGGTCGGGGACCCGCTTCACGGGAACCAGGATCTTCACGGGAGCTCCTTGTTATCTGTCTGCTGCTGCACGGTTTGCTGCACGGGGGGGCCGATACCTGAGGTGATCAGCGCGACGGCCCAGTCGGCCGCGCGCACGATATCGAACTTCTTCGGACGCCGACCAGGGACGCCCGTGGCGTTCTGACGCGGGACGTCGCTCGCCTGCGCGAGCACCCAGGCGAGCGCCAGCTCGTCGAGCATCCCGAAGATCATGCGGGCGGCGATGTGGCTCGGGATCAGGGCGTCGAAGTCGCCGTGCTCCTGGATCGTGAGCACCTCGGCCGCCGCGGGCTCCGCGTCGATCAGCCGCAGGTACGTGCGCACGAAGGCGCGGAGCTGGTCGACCGGGCCGAGCCCGGCGATCGCGGCCGCGAGCGCGTCGTTGACCTGCTTCATGCGCTCTTCGAACAGCGAGATGAGCAGCTCGTCCTTGCTCTTGAAGTAGAGGTAGATCGTCCCATCGGCAACCCCGGCCTCCTTGGCGATCTCGGACACGCGCGAGGCGAAGAACCCCCGGCGCGCGAAGATCCGCTCGGCAGCGTCGAGGATGCGCTCGCGCTTGTCACCGCCGCGACCCTCCGGGACTGAATGAACGGTCATTCAGTGCTGTTGATAGCCGTCACGCAGTGCGTCGTCAAGGTCGCACGCTTGAAACGACACCGACGGTGCACTACAACCCATACGTGTCGAACGCCCTGAATTCGTATCGGTTATCGGTGCTCGCCCTGATCGCAGCCCCGCTGCTCATGGGTGGCGCGTGCGAGAAGAAGACCTCGGGTAAACCTGCGGATACCGGCGCCGTCGGCGCCATCGACCGTGCCGGTGAGGCGAGCGGTCCCGCGGACGAGACCCCCCTCGCCAACATCGACATCAGCAAGCTGTCTCCCGACAAGCAGAAGCTGTTCTACAAGATGCTCGGCTCGTTCAACTCGCCGTGCGGCAAGGCGCACTCCCTGCGCACCTCCTACGCGACCGACAACTCGTGCAAGCGCGCGCCGTTCGCGGTGCGCTACCTCGTGGCGATGCTCGAGGAAGAAGCGACCGAGCAGACCGTGCGCGACTACTGGAACGGCAAGTACGCGTCGAAGACGCCCGCGGTGAAGTTCGACGTGTCGGCCGCGCCGCACGAGGGCAACGTCGACGCCCCGATCCGGCTCGTCGAGTTCTTCGATTATGAGTGCCCGCACTGCGCGGCGTTCAAGCCGGTGATGGAGGCGGTGATGGCGGAGAAGGCCGGCAAGGTCGTCGAGTACTTCCTGATGTTCCCGCTCGAGAAGCACCCCGACTCGCGGTCGGCGGCGCAGGCCGCGCTCGCCGCCCACGCGCAGGGCAAGTTCAAGGAGATGCACGATCTCCTGTTCTCGAAGTCGCCGGCGCACGGCCACGATCAGGTGGTCGAGTACGCCAAGCAGCTCGGGCTCGATCTCCCCAAGTTCGAGGCCGACTACGTGACGGCGTTGACGCAGGTCACCCGCGATCAGAAGCAGGGCGACGGCGCGAACGTCGACTCGACGCCGACCCTGTTCTTCAACGACCGCAAGTACGAGGGGCCGATGATCGCGAAGTACATCTCGCTGTGGATCGACGAAGAGCTCGCGGTGAATCGATGACCCCCGGCGTCCGTCCGAGCGCCATGCGCGCCCTCGCAGCGGTCCCCGTCGCCTTCCTGTTCGTCGCCGGGGCGCCTGTTGCGCACGCCGAGTGCGACAAGGACGCGGTCAACGTCGGTAGCCGGATGCCGGATCTCAAGGCGCTCGGCGCCACCGACGAGGCTGGCAAGTCGTTCACGCTCAAGGCGCTCAAGACGCCCTGGACGCTGGTGACGATCGGCGCCGCGTGGTGCGTGCCGTGCAAGAAGGAGCTCCCGGCGTGGGACAAGATCGCGCCCGAGTTCAAGGCGAAGATGACGTTCGTCGCGGTCAACATCAACCACGACATGGCCGAGGGCAAGAAGTTCAACGACAAGCTCAAGCTCGTGAACCTGACGCGGGTCTACATGAGCGAGGACAAGGCGGGATCGCTCGCGCTGACGATGCCGTCGACCTACGTCGTCGACGGCAAGGGCGTCGTGCGGCTCGCGCACTGCGGGTTCGAGAAGGGCGACGTCGAGGGCGAGGTCAAGAAGCTGCGGGCCGAGCTGCAGAAGCTCACCAAGTAGCGGTCCACCGCTCGCGGCGCGAGGGCGGCGTGCTGCCGGCCAGGCACTTCGTGTCGTCGCCGTCGCCCTCGATGAACACCGGCTCGGCCGGATCGGCGATCACGACCTCGAGGGTGTCGTCGTGGCACGCGACGAGGTGCACCGGGGCCTTCGCCACGCACGCGGTCGGGCCGCGCTGGTAACGCCGCGTGACGGTGCCCCCGGCGCCGCTCGCGTCGCGACGGAGATCGATCACGCGGGGCGCCGACAGCGCCGACACCGACGCCGTGGCATCGACGAACAGCGGGTACGCCTCGAGCGTCGCGCCGTTGTCGATCATCGCCCAGGTCTGCGGCTGGTCCGGATCGGCGCCCGGCGCGCGCCACGTCCCGGCGAGCGACGACGTGCAGGTGGTGATCGGCGGGCGCCCCTCGTGCGCCACGTGGCAGGCGGTCAGCCCCAGGACGGCGAGCGTCCGGATCACGCGCTGGCTTGCAGCTTGAGCTGCTCGGCCTGGTCGTACGCGCGGAGCGCGTCGATGATCTCGTCGAGGCTGCCTTCCATGATGGCCGGCAGGTTGTGCTTGGTGAGCCCGATGCGGTGATCGGTCACGCGATCCTGCGGGAAGTTGTACGTGCGGATCTTCTCGCTGCGATCGCCCCCGCCGACGAGCAACTTGCGCGCGGCGGACACGGCGTCGTGCTGCTTCTGCTGCTCGTTCTCGAGGATCCGCGAGCGCAGGACCTTCATCGCCTTCGCGCGGTTCTTGATCTGCGAGCGCTCGTCCTGGCACGCCACGATCGTCATGGTCGGGAGGTGCGTGATGCGCACGGCCGAGTCGGTCGTGTTGACGTGCTGTCCGCCGGCGCCGCTCGAACGGTACGTGTCGATCTGGAGGTCCTTCTCGTCGATCTTGATGTCGACCTCGTCGGCCTCGGGCATGACCGCGACCGTCGCCGCGGACGTGTGGATGCGCCCCTGCGCCTCGGTCGCCGGGACGCGCTGGACGCGATGGACGCCACTCTCGAACTTGAGCTTGCTGTAGACGTCCTTGCCCTCGACCAGGACGATGATCTCCTTCATTCCGCCCGCGGTGCCCTCGGACATCGACATGACCTCGAGCTTCCAGCCCTGGCGCTCGGCGAACCGCTGGTACATCCGGTACAGATCGCCGGCGAACAGCGCGGCCTCGTCGCCGCCGGTCCCGGCCCGGATCTCGACGATCGTGTTCTTCGCGTCGTTCGGATCCTTGGGCAGGAGGAGGAGCTTGAGCGCGAGCTCGCGCTCCGCGTGCGCCGCCTCGAGCTCGCGGGCTTCCTCGCGCGCCATCTCGCGCAGCTCGGCGTCGACGGTCGGATCGGCCGCCATCAGCCGCGCTTGCTCGAGATCGGTGATGAGCTTGCGGAAGTCTTTCCACGCCGCCACCAGCGGCTCGAGCTCGCTGTGCTCGCGCGACAGCTTGAGGAACTCGGCGCGCTTGTTGATCACCTCGATCGTGCCGAGGAGCGCAGAGACTTCTTCGTGGCGGCGTTCGAGCGCCCCCATCTTGTCCCTGAAGTTTCGCGATTCGAACATGTCGTTACCCAACTCGTCGAACCGCGAGGCGGTCGATGCGGTTCACTTCTGCGTGGCGGACTTCGCGTACTTCTTGTTGAAGCGGTCGATGCGACCAGCGGTGTCCATCATCTTCTGCTTGCCCGTGAAGAACGGGTGGCAGTTCGAGCAGATGTCGACGCCGTGGTCACCACGGGTCGAGAACGTCTCGTGGACGAAGCCGCACGCGCAGGAGATGCGGGACGGACGATAGTGGGGGTGGTTGGCAGAGTCTTTCATAACGACCTCGGTTCCACGGTGAGCGTGGGGTTCGGGTTGGCGGGGCGGGTATGTATAGGGACGGACTGCGCCGAATGCAAGGTGATCGGCCGGCCCACACGAGCTCGATCTACGACTTGGCGGTGCCACCCAGGCGGGTAGGTGCCTTGTCGGGGTAGAGCGGCAGCAGCTCGTGTCCGATCCGGAGATCGCCGACGCCCTTGTAGCGGGCGGCCAGGTCGAGGACCAGGTACATCTTGTTCTGGTCGAACAGGCCGAAGCTGGTCGACAGCACCATCTGCTCGTCGCCCACGCACTCGTAACCCTCGGGGACGACGTCGTGCCCGTAGATGCTCATCGTACCGTTGAGCGCCTTGACGAACCGGCGCGCCTCGGCGACCGACGCCGATCGCGCCCACAGGACCTTGCCGACGACCGGGGTGTCGAGGACGTCGAGGGGGCTGGCGTACTGTGCTCCCGACAGATCGGCGTTCTCGAGATCGGCGATCGACGTGAGCACCGCGGCCGGCGCGGCGTGCGTGAAGATCGCGCCGCACTTGCTGACCGCGGCGAGCGCGAAGGTGTGGATGATCCCGCGCATGCGGGCGGTCCCCGACGGCCCGAGGATCTGCTCGAGCAGGGCGACCTCGTCGGCTGCGAACTTCGCGGTGTGCGGGCCACCGATGTGGCCGTGCTCGTGGTTGCCGAGGAGCGCGTGCACGCGTCCGGGGTACTGCGCGGCCAGGGCGGCTAACGCGATCATCACCTCGCCCGACGCGTCGCGGTAGTACTCGCCGAGGAAGTCCGGCCAGTCCTCGGGATCGATGTGCGGGCAGTGGATCAGGTCGCCGGTGAACAGCAGGTGGGCGTCACCGCTGTACTTGAGCAGCGCGGCCTCGAAGACCTCGACCATGCGCTTGAAGTCGCGCATGCAGCCCTGCAGGTCGGTACACACGAGTAGCCGACCCTTGTCGGGTAGTCGCAGCACGCGTGCCATCCATCACCGAACGTAGCAGCCACCGCGATCGATCGATAGACCCGCCGGGGGGAGAAGGCGGAAGAACCCGATGTGGGAGATGTACTCGCGATCAATCGTGCGAGGAGATCGCCGCGGGGAACGTGGTCATGGGGATCGCCGGGCCGACGCGATACAGCGCCGACCGGTCGGTCGCGTAGGGCGTGCAGCTACCGTAGTTGGCGTAGATCGCGCCGGTATACTGCGCCATCGCCGCGTGGACCTCGTAGGTCGTGCCGCACGCGTTCGCCGCGGGGGGCACGTACTTGAGGGCGAAGCTGGTGAGCGGGGGTGGGCTGCAGCCGGCCTCCCCGAGGTAGACCTCCATGAGGTCGATCGCGGTCGTGCACGCGGCGTCGGTGAAGAACGTCGTGACGCTGTTCGCGTTCGGCAGGCAGCGGGTGGTGCCGTCGGCGAGCGGGTACAGGAAACACTCGGACTGCTGCTCCTGGTCGTAGAGGACCGTGTCGCGCAGGTGCACGCCGTCGGTGTCGTAGTGGATCAGCGCGTAGCGACCGTTGCTGTTGTCGTGGGAGCGATGGATCGCTGCCAGCGCGAGCTCGCGGCCGGTCTCGAACACGTGATCGGTGCCGGCCGTCGTCGGGTAGCAGGTGCCGTTGCCGTCGACGTACAGCGACGGCGACGGGACCTCGGCCCCGACGGCGAAGTACCTGCCCTCCGTCGTCGGACAGTAGTCGTCGTAGCGCACGGCGAAGTCGGGCGCGACGCAGCCCTCCGGGACGGTGAGGGCGGCGTCGGTGCACGTCGGATCGCGGAAGTAGTCGAGGTAGCCGGCGTCGGTCGGAACGCAGGTGCCGGTCGTCGCGCCGGCGTAGCGGTACGTCGGGTAGCAGTCGAGCCCGGCGACCGCGTCGTGCACGGTCCCGGGCAGGTACATCCCGTCGGCCGAGGTGTAGTCGCGCTGGCCGAGGCGACCGGCGCCGAACGGCGCGCCGAGGGTGACCGGCGCGAGCGTCGACGGGGGTAGCTCGGCGCCGAGCGCGTAGAAGTCGTAGCTCGCCGGGGCGTACGGACCGAAGCACGTGCCGTCGGCGCCCTTGCTGTACCAGCTCGTGACCGCGATCTTGGTCTGCGTGGGGTACAGCTTCGCGGGGCGATACGCGCAACCGTCCGAGTACTGGAGGACGTAGGCCGGCGTCGGAGGCGCGCAGCTCGTGCCGCGGTACACTCGACCGATGGCCTGACCGCAGCTGGCGTCGGCGTACGCGACCTGCGCGCCACCGTCGGGTGAACAGTACGTCGTGCCGTCGGCCCACGTCCGCAGGTGACACGTGATCGCGAGGGCGGCGTCGTAGAAGCCGTTCCACGTCCGCGTGCCTTCGAGCTCGAGCCACTGGATCTTGAGGCGCGCGCCGCTCTGGGCGCCGTCGTCGGCGACCGGGCCGGGGCCGCCCTCGGGTGATGGGCCGCTGTCGGCGATCGGCACGGTCGGGCCGCAGCTCGCGAGGCCCGCGAGCACGGCGACCATCCCACCGATCCGCATGGGGGTATCGTACCGTGGCTTCAGTCGAGCCCGAGCAACTCTTGTGCTTCGGGGTCGGGTGGCCGGCAGACCACGCGGTCGATCACGGCCATCTTCGTGTGGATGACGTCACACACCGGGGTGAACGAGGACTTCTGGAACGCGCGCAGCGAGGCGTGATTCTCGGCTTCGATCAACGCCCACGAGCGGTATGCATCCCCCGCCCGGAGCTCCTTGGCGAGGTGCTCGAGCATGACCGGCGCGACGAGCCGCCCGCGCGCGGACGTCGACACGAACACCGAGTGCATGTAGGCGTCGTACTTCGCCAGCTGGAGCGTTCGTCCGAGCTCGGGGGCCTCGACCGGCCCGCGCGCCGCCCAGGCGATCCCGGCGGGTCGCGGCCCGAACATCGCCAGCACCGACTGATCGCCGCGGCGCCACTGCCGGCGGATCGTGGCGTCGTCGAGCGCCAGCTGCTCGCAGAGATCCGCCCGTTGCGCCTCGTCGAGCTTGTCGAACGCGGGCTCCGTGAGGTTGGTCAGCTCGAGCCCGGCCGGCACCTCGAGGCCACGCGTCCACAGCTGCCCGCGATACAGGCAGAACCGTTCGATGTGCGCGAGGCTGGTCGCCGCCGAGCGGATCTTCGTCCACGCAGCGCGCGCCTGGGCGGCGGCCACCGAGGGCGTCTCGCGTGCGCGCCGGGCGCGTCGGGCGACGTGCGCGTACGTGCGGCCGACCGAGGCCGTCGCGGACGTGCCCCAGATGCGGACCGCGAGCGCGGGCTGCTTCGAGGTCGGAAGCTCGGGGAGCGCGTAGTCCGCCGCGCCGTTGACGACGTCGAGCGCGATGCAGCCCCGCGAGCGGGCGGCGAGAGCCTCGGAGTGGAGCAGGCGTGGCGCGGCTCGCTGGGCCTGCGGATCGACGGCCATCGCGAGGACGACCGCGCGGCCGCCGTCGTCGACGATCAGCGCCGCGGCGCACGTCTCACCCTGCGCGTCGTCGAGCCGTGCGAGCCGCACGAGCCCCTGCTTGCCGAGGTGGAGGGCGAGCTCCTCGAGGAGCGCGGTCGCCTCGGGATCGGCCAGCGGTGACGGTTCGTCGCGATCGCCCCACTCGAGCCGCGACAGGCGGCGGAGCGCGCTGAGGCCCTTGCGGAGCACGGTGAGATCCTCGCCGTGCGTGGCGATGACACCGCCATCCGTGGCATCCGGCGAGGCGAGGCCGAGCGCGATCCGGTTCGCGCCGCCCGCCGACATCGAGCTCTCGATCGTGTAGCCCGCCGGCGCCATGCGCTGGACCATGTGGGCGCGCACGCGCGAGGGATCGGCGAGCGGCTCGAGCTCGACCAGATCCCACGTGTCGGCGGTCTCGCCGAGCAGCTTGGCGAACGCCGCGCCTGCGCGATCCTCCCAGCCCGGCCGCGCGAGCAGATCGAGCGACGGGGGCCGGGGGCCGGCATCACCCATCATCCGGATCTCCCGGGTGTCGAGCATCGCCACCTTGATCGTGCGGCGATACAGCGGCGCCAGGCACACGATCTCGCCGACCGCGATCTCGCCCTCGGTCTCCGTCGAGCGTCCGACCAGGACGTGGAGCTCGGCGGCCAGCGCACCGTGGTAGGCGTTCCACCACGGCAACAGCCAGTCGGGGCCTCGGAACAGCGCGTTGGGCCCGGTGGTGGCGAGCGCGCGCCACTCCGCATCGAGCGATCGGAGGGTCGCCAGATCGCGGACGACGGTTATGTCGATGGACATCGGGCGACCGAACGTAGCACAGCGATTCGCGTCGAGCGCGTTGCCGATCGCAACGGCGTCCGTTGCGTTTGTCGTCGGGCGCCCCGTCGGGTGCCCCGTCGCGTCATGGATGGACGGCATGCACCGGGCAATGCATTTTATGAGCCTCCTCTTCGGTCAGGCGCGCCGGGTCAGGACCTGCGCGAAGAAGCCGTCGGTCCCGTGGCGGTGCGGGGTGACGATCAGCGACTCGCCATCGCCGATCTCCGCGGCGCGCGCGGCGCCGAGCACCTCGCGCAGGGGGAGCGCCTCGACGGGGGCGTTCGCCACCACGTCCTGGTTCTCGACGCGGAGCAGCGTGCAGGTCGCGTAGACGATCCGCCCGCCCGGCGCCACCAGCTCGATCGCGTTGGCGAGGATGGACGCCTGCCGCCGGGCGAAGTCGACGAGGTCGGCCTCCACGAGCCGCCAGCGCGCCTCGGGATTGCGGCGCAGCGCGCCGATGCCCGAGCACGGGGCGTCGACGAGCACGAGATCGGCCTTGCCTCGCATCGCGTCGAGCGCGACCGGCCAGCGGCCATCCTCGCCGAGCTCGACGGCGCGCGTGTTCGACACCGTCGCCCGGCGGGCGCGCCGCTTGAGCTCGGCGAGCTTGTTGCCGTCGACGTCGCTCGCGGTGATCGCGCCGCGATTGCCGAGCCGCGCGGCCATCGCGAGCGTCTTGCCCCCGGCGCCCGCGCACAGATCGATGATCTGCTTCGCGTCGGGGCGGGCGGCGATCGCGAGGTCCGCGAGCAGCTGGCTGCCCTCGTCCTGCACCTCGAACGCGCCGCGCTGGAACGCGGTCGTCGCGAACAGGTTGGTACGCGACTCGATCGTCAGCGCGGTGTCGCACCACGCGCCGTTGCGCGACGTGATCCCCTCGTCGGCGAGCGCGGTCGCGAGCGTGTCGCGATCGTTGACGAGCAGGTTGGCGCGCACGGTCATCGGCGCGCGCTGGTTGAGCGCGCGCGCGAGGGCCTCGGCGTCGGCGCCCCAGTCGGCGACGAAGCGGGCCGCGAGCCAGTCGGGGAGCGACGCCGCGAGCGCGATGCGGACGGCCGGCTTGCGCTCGCGGGCGATCGCCTCGTCGACGGTCGCGACCGCGTTCCAGTCGAGCCCAGGCTCCACGCGCGCGGCGGCCGCGGGCGTGACCAGCTTGTCGAGCACGAGCAGCGCGATCAGCCGCTCGAGATCGCGCGGGGCGCGCTTGGTCTTGCGACCGCGCTCGATGGCGAGATCGATCCGGCGCAGGTGACGGACCATCCCGTACAGCACCTCGCTGACGAACCGACGATCGTGGCCGCCGACCCAGGTCTCCTTGCGAAACGTCGACGCGAGGCGATCGGTGACGAAGCCCCAATCGATGCGCGTTCGCTGCCACAGCTCGAGCACGAGCGCGCGCAGACGACCGCCGGTCAGGATGCTCGCGGCGAGCTGTTCGTCGGTCACGCGAGCAGCGCGCGGTAATCTTCGAGGATCAAGAACAAGGGCACGAGGCCGTGTGTACCAGACTGGCGGACCGCGCGAAGCGCGTCGCCGATCCGATCGGCGGCTTCGTGGTTCTTCTCCAGGAAATCGGCCGCGTGCGCCAGCGTGCCGACCGCGCGCTGGCGGATGGCCGAGGCGTCGCGCTCGATCGCCAGCTGGAACCGGCGCTCCCACGGGTTCGCGGGCACCTGCGCGTCGAGGATCTCGTCGAACGCATCGACGTGCATGCCCACCCCAACCTGGAACACGAGGGG
>JAPLLF010001169.1 GCA_026387715.1 Pseudomonadota bacterium | reverse complement strand
CCGGGAGCACGACGTCGGCGGTGTTGAAGCACCGTCGACGTCACCTATTTTTCGGCGAGCACCACGCTCAGATCCGGATAGTCGGACGATGCTTCTACATCAAGAAGCTGGATCCCGACCACGCACCGGTCGGGATGGCGCCCGATCCGCCGACCATCAACCAGTCCGCCCTGAAACCGCCTGCGATCCATCAAGGGAACTGCTCCCTAACAACGCTCCTACAAGGGCGCACGTCGCCTTGCAGGCTTTGTTCGTGAAGGCGCGAGCCTGCTTGAGCGCAATGTCGACTTCAAGATCGCCAAGGCCCACCGCTTCCTCGGATCAACGAAGACGCCGCAAAAGGAACGCGTCCTTGTCTTCGATGAGGCACAACGAACCTACTCGGCCGGCACCGTTGTGAACCGACAGGCGCCACTTGAACGTGATGAAGCGGAGCTCATCATCGAAAGAATGGAGTCGATGGACCGGCCGCTCATCGTCTTGCTGCTTGGCCAGAATCAGCACATCAACGCGCGGGAACTTGGTCCCGCAGTAGTTGAAGCCGGAGCCGAAGCGCGGCTCAAGCGCCCTTCGAATGTCCGCGAGATCCGCGTCGATGCTCTCGCTTGGGTCATGACCGAGCTCGGATCTGAACGATGCCAGGATCGCCCGCTTGTCCGCACGCGATGACATCGGCTCGAAGTCATCGGGGAGCACCATGTGGAACCAAGCCTCTCGCATCGGCTGGTGCGCGCCCTGGGTTCCTTCGACGCCCATGGCGAACGAGCGGAACCGCGCCGGGTCTGCGACGAGGGCTGCCTGGTCGACCTCCGCATGCCACGCGAGCAAGAACTCGATGAGCCACGCCAAATGGTATGGCCGATGCTGGTTGAAGCTCTGGTCGCTCGACAACCCTAGCGCCAGCCCGTCCACAGCCCAACGCGGCAGCTCCACGGCGCGCGACATCCAGCCGAGCACGCGCCGGACGTTCTGCAGCTTTTTTTCCGGTCCGGTTAGCGACGTGAAGAACTGCTGGACGTAGAGCAGCTCCGCAGCCAGCTGCAGGCCGTCGTCGTCAGCGCCGTCGAGTTGCTCGCGGAACTTCGCGAAGAAGTCCCCCTCGCCCTTGTCGAACCGCTGAACGAAAAGCTGGTGGAGCGTTTCGAGGTTCGGGCCTGTCCAGATCGAACGGTCCGGAGAGAACAAGCTCGAGAAATCGACCAAGACGACGCCCCGGATCCGCTCAAGCGCCCCGTACGTTGCCTCAGGTACAGAAGGCAGCTTAGCCATGTCTCCCCCATTGGAGACGCTACCCCACCGGCGCAGCCCGCGTCAGCTTGCGGGGACGGATTGGAACCGCGTCGAATCGTCCTTGCGACGGAAGGTCGAGATCCCGGTCCTCAACGCGCTGCGTCCCCGCCATTTGCGCACCATCGGCCGAGCCTCTTGCAGCAAGCGGCCGCTCGCGACTTTTATCCAACGCGGCGCGGTGCTAGAAGTTTGGTGTTTTTTGGTTGTCGTCGACGACGACGTTTGATCTGATCAGCGAATGACGCTGGGCAAGTCCCCGACCACCGAGGACGCGTTCCGCTCTGGCACCGAGTTCTGCCGGGACCGCGTGTCGGAGACCT
>JAPLLF010001165.1 GCA_026387715.1 Pseudomonadota bacterium | reverse complement strand
GCTTCGCTCGGGAAGGTACAGAGCGCCTTGGCGGCCCCCAGGAGCAGCGCTTTCTGCAAAGAGGCGCGATCCTCGACGACCATCATCCGCTTGGTGCCCTTGAGCCCGATCCCGACCGTCGCGAGCGTGACATCGCAGTCGGGTGGTGCTGACTCGCCGAGGTACGCGGACGGCGCGCACATCGCGGTGCGAGGCAGGGACACGATCGCGTCGATCGTGGGATCGGCAAACTCCAGCGGCGGGCGCCCCTTGCGGTCGAGGCGCTTGGCGATCGCGCGGAGCTCCACGAGGGCCCCACGGTAGCCACGCTCGATCTCGTCCACCGACAGGGTGCCGGTCGCTTCCACGGTGAGTGGACCGAACTTCTGCTGCGCGGTGAACACGACGTCGACGATGGCCAGGGTCGGCGTGATCCCGGCAGGTTTCTTGTGCGAGCGCGACACGAAGATCGCCGCGGTGGTGCCGGCGGCGACGACCAGCGTGCCGATCACGATCACGGGCACCATCGAGCGCGGCTTCGTCGTCGGCTTCGTCGTCGGCTTCTGCTTCGGCTTCCGCTGGTTCAGCGTGACCTTGTCATCCGGCTCGAGCGCGTCGGACAGATCGGTCGGTCCGCTCGTCGCGGGGCGTGGATGCCCAGGGGTCGCGGCGCGCACCGCCGACACGATCTCGGCCGAGACGCGCTGGGTCTCGACGAACCCGAGATCGGCGTCGCGCAGCGCGGCCTCGAGCACCTTGCGCATGTCCCGCGCGTTCTGCCAGCGGTCCTCGGGCTTCTTCGCGAGCGACCGCATGAGCGCGTCCTCGACCGCCTGCGGCACCACGATCCCGAGCGACGACGGTCGTTTCGGGACCTCGGAGAGGTGCTTCGTCATGATCTCGAAGTGCGTCGAGCCATCGAACGGCGTGTCGCCGACGAGCGACTCGTAGAACGTCGCGCCGAGCGAGTAGATGTCGGTCGTCAGATCGACGTCCTGGCCACGCACCTGCTCCGGGGACATGTAGCGGACCGTGCCCATCGTCTGGCCGGTCGCGGTGAGGCGCGTCGACGTCGTCATCTTCGCGATGCCGAAGTCCATCACCGTGGCCGCGTTGTCGTGCGCGCGGACGAGGACGTTGGAGGGCTTCATGTCGCGATGCACGATGCCGCGACCGTGCGCGTATTCGAGCGCCCGCAGCACGTCCACCGTGATGCGACACGACTGCGCCCAGTCGAGCTTCGTCGCCTCGAGGATCAGCCGCTCCCACGTCGAGCCCTGCACCAGCTGCATGGCGAGGACGAAGAAGCCGTTCTCCTGACCGAAGTTGTAGAGGTGGACGATGTTCGGATGATCGAGCGCGGCGAGCGCCTTGGCTTCCTCGAGGAAGCGCGACTTCACCTGGCTGTGCGCCGCGAGCTCGGGCGGCAGGATCTTGAGCGCGACCTCCTGGTCGGTCATCTTGTGCCGACCCTTGAACACGACGCTCATGCCGCCCTGCCCGAGCACGTCGACGAGCTCGTATTGACCGAGCATCACCTGGCCGAGCATGCGATGCGCGCCGGTCGAGCCGATCGCCGCGCCGCACGCACCGCACTTGACGTCGATCTCGAGGACCTCCGCGTTGCACTTGGGACAGTTCATCAGGTGCCGCTCGCGGTGCGCTGCCAGCCGTTCACGCGGTCGAGCAAGCGGTGGAGCTCGTCGGCGAGGATCGCGGGATACTCGACGGGGGTGTAGTGGGTACCGCCCTCGATCACGACCATCCGGCTTCCCGGGATCTTGCGGTGGAGGTGCTCGGCGGTCGTCGGCGGCGTCATCAGATCCTTGTCGCCGGGCACGATCGCGACCGGCACGTCGATCGTCGCGAGCACGTCCTCGGCGTCGTGCTCGTCGAGCCGGGCGAGGAGGTCGCTGTAGATCACCCAGTCGATGGTCTGGAAGCCCGCCGCGACGGTCCGGAAGATCTCGACGTCGATCGTCTGCGAGACGAGCCCGAAACGCTTCATCGCGTTGATCAAGGCATCGCTCCCGGCGACGACCTTCGTCGCGCGCCCGACGAGACCGGCCTGCGCTTTCACGAGCCGAAGCATCGTCGGGATCATCTGCCCGATCAGCCGCGAGCCCATCACGGTCTTGAACGCGCGCCCGTACGTGCCGTTGATCGCGAGGACGCCCTTGATGCGCACGCGATGGCGCCGGATCGCCTCGAACGCGACCTGCACGCCCATCGACCAACCGACGATGACGACATCCCCGAGCTGCTCGTGGTCGAGGATCTCGATGAGGTCGTCGACCTGGTGGGCGACGGTGTTCGCCACCCGCTTCGTGGGCGGCGACGACGAGTAGAGCCCGCGATAGTCCCAGCACAGCACGCGATAGCCCTCCAGCGCCTCGTACAGCGCGCGGAACGCGATGTACGTGCCGCCGAGGCCGTTCGCGAGCACGACGCACGGGCCGTGCTCGCCACGGAGTTGATAGCCGATGCGCGTTCCATCCCGCATGACGAGATGGCGTTGCTCCACGGCGATTTCCACGGCGGCGAAACTTTACCCGAAACGCGCAACGGCCGCGCGATGGCGGCCGTCGTTCACGCGATCGAGGTGTTCAGAAGTAGAGAATCGCCGCGATGCGACCGCGCGAGTAATTCTCGCTGGTGTCGGAGGACGACGTCGGCGGGGGCGCGATGGTCCGGGCGGTCGAGTTGCCCGTCCCGAGCGTCGACATGTCGGCGTCGTTCGACATCGTCGCCCGCGACCCGAGGCGGAGATCCGCGCTCAGGTGGAGGCTCGGCGTGACGGCGTAACGAAGGCCGGCGCCGATCTCCCCGTAGCTCTGGTCGGCCGAGTAGGCGCCGTTGGTCTCGGCGTTCTGCACGCCGAGGCCCGCCAGCACGTACGGGGCGAAGCGGTTGTAGGCGCCGATCTCGTAGACGAGCGACGCGCCGAGCCGGCGATCGACGCGGACGTCCTGGGCGTACGAGGTCTTGCCGAGCTCGCCCTCGACGAGGAGGCCGCCGCTGAGGCGAAAGCGCCCGACGACCCCGAGGTCACTCGACTGCGACGTGGACGAGCCGCGATCCTCGACCGATGCGCCACCCGCGAACAGGCCGAGGCCGAACCGCGGCAACTCGGGGTTCGCTGCGACGACGACGGTCTGCGCGGTGGCCGACGGTGCGGGCGCGATCGGGTAGTACGACTGCGCGGGGTAATAGCTCGGGACGTACTCGGGCGTGTAGTAGTAGTACGGCCGGTACGTGTACTGCGGTCCGATGTAGATGTGACCGCTGACCGACCACCGGTGCGGCCGGAACTGCGGCGCAGGGCGCGCGTAGTTCACGTGAACGCCACCGCCGAAGTGCACGCCCGCGTGACCGCTGAAGCGAAAGCGACCGGCCTCGGCGGTCCCCGTATCGAGGAGCGAAGTCAGCGTGAAGGCACCGACGGCAACGAGGAGGGAGCGACCGAGAAGCGAGGTGGTGGTCATGGCGAGGGAACCTTTGGGCACGTTGCTGGAAGAGACGCTTGAACGTGTCGGATGGTTTAGTGTGCACCTGTGAGGCCAGGTCTTCAACGCGCCGCTGACGTGGCGTCCGCTGAAGAAACGCTCGGGATTCTGTTAACTTACACCCCAGGTGGAGGTCGGCAGGAGATCGGCAACCATGGGCATCGTGTGGACGTTTATTCACGATGGCCCGGGTGTCGTCGAAACGCCACAGTTTCGATTGGTCGGGATGCAACCTCTCCAAACCGCCGGCATCCTTGACGTTACGTGAGCCGGTCCGTAAAGTGCCCATCCGAAACGGAGGAACCTTGAGCGACAAGAAGGGTAGCCGAGACATCAGCGAGCTGAAGCAGCGGCTCGGGCTCAAAAAGGCTGCCCCACAGGCCGGAGCAGCACCGCGCAGTAACGGTGGCGTCGTGCCACCGCCCGGCATGAATTTGCCACCTCCCCCGGGCGTGCATCAGGCACCTGCTGCGCCGCCACCACCTAACGCCGCCGACGATCCGTTCGGTGCCATGAACCACATGGCCGCGATCGGATCGTTGCAACGTGCACCCGAGATCGTGATCGTGAACGACGGCAAGCCCGTCGAGAACGTCGGCGCGAGTGGCACCGGCGCCAAGGTCGCGCGCATCGCGATCCCGGCGGTCGTCGCGCTCGGCCTCGGTCTCGGCATCGGCCGGTTGTCGAAGGACGCGAACTTCTACAACGAGGGTCTCAAGGACGCGAAGGCGTTGCTCGGCGATGCGAAGTCGCCGTCGACGATCGTCGCGACCAAGAAGCTCGTCGCGGATGTCGAGCGCACGCTCGACGAGATGAACACCAAGACCAAGCTCCACCCGGACGCGGGCTTCGACAAGCAGCTCACGGAGCTCGCGACCAAGCTCGGCGAGGTCAAAGAGGTGCTGGTGTTCCGCGCCAAGCAGAACGCGCTCGATCCCGAGATCTCGGCGCAGATCCTCGCGTTCTACGCGGGCGTCGCCGAGATCAAGGGGATGCTCGACACGCACACCAAGGCGAGCAAGGGCGACGACCAGCTGATGCAGGCTGGCAAGGCCAAGGGCGACGGCGCCAGCATCAAGGAAGGCGAGGTCGCCGTGCTCGCGGGTCAGCCGCGGTACGCGATCTACATCTCGGCGCCGAGCACCGACAAGGACGCGAAGGACGTCGACAAGGGTGCCGAGTTCGGCGCCAAGCTCGTCGAGGTCGGCTCGGTGTTCTGCGGTGGCAAGGAAGCCAAGGGCGGCAAGTGCCCCGAGGGTGAGCAGATCTCCGGCTTCGGCTATCGTGGCGAGCTCGACGGCCTGTTCGTCCAGGGTGACCTCGCGACCCAGGGAGCCGACAACGTGCCGGCCAAGAAGCTGATCCCGCTACTCGCGAACGGCATGCGCGATGGGCTGCTCAAGGGTAACGAGGCGGGTGCGTCCGAGTTCTATTACGTGCGCCGCCTGCAAGAGATCTCGAAGCGCACGAAGAAGCTGATCGAGGACGCCAACAAGCTCGAGCAGAAGCTCCAGACCGAAGCGAACAAGGGCTCGCGCTTCAGCTTCTTCCTCTAGAAGTTTGGTGTTTTTTGGTTGTCGTCGACGACGACGTTTGATCTGATCAGCGAATGACGCTGGGCAAGTCCCCGACCACCGAGGACGCGTTCCGCTCTGGCACCGAGTTCTGC
>JAPLLF010000125.1 GCA_026387715.1 Pseudomonadota bacterium | reverse complement strand
CACCTCGCTGGGCACCGAGGCGTCGCTCGCGCGGATCGATCGAGAGGCCGTGCACGCCGCGTGGCAGCGCGAGGTGGTCGCCGAGAACCTGATCGTCGGGGTCGCCGGCGACGTCGACGAGGCGGACGCGGCCCGCATCGCGGCGCGCCTCACCGAGCGGTTGCCCCGCGGCAGCCGGCTCGACCCGACGGCCGCGCAGGCGACCACGCCCGCGCCGGGACGTCGCACGATCCTCGTCGACAAGGCGGATCGCACGCAGGCCCAGGTCCGCATGGGGCACGGCTGCACGCGATATGGCGACCCCGACACGGCGGCGCTCGCGATCGCCGAGGCCGTGTTCGGCGGCATGTTCAGCTCGCGGCTCATGCAAGAGATCCGCGTCAAGCGCGGCTGGAGCTACGGCGCGGGCTGCGGCCTCCGTCGCTCGCGCCTGCCGCACTGGTTCGAGATCTGGATGGCCGCGGGGAGCGACGTCGCGGCCAAGGCGATCGCGCTCGTGCTCGAGCTCTACGAGGAGCTCGCGGCGAACGGCCCGACCGACGACGAGGTCGACTTCGCGCGGAGCTACCTCGTCGGCTCGATGCCGTTCCACGTCGCGACCGCGCGGCAGCGGATGCAGCTCGCGGTCCGCGACGCGGTGTTCGATCTCCCCGACGGCTACACCGCGCGACTGCCCGAAGATCTCGCGGCGCTCGGCGCTGACGACGTGCGCGCCGCGTGTGCCAAGCACCTCCGCCCGAGCGACACCGTCACGGTCGCGGTGGCGACCGCTGACGCGACGCGCAACGGCCTGGAGGGCGCCGCGTTCGGCGAACTCTCCATCGTCGATCACGACGCCTACTGAGCTATCATCCGCCGATGAGGAAATTCGGGATCGCGTGTGCGATCGTCGCGTCGTTCGCGTGGGGTGCTTGCAAGAAGGTCGACAAGGGCGCCGGCGCCACCGCCGGATCCGGCTCCGGCTCGGCGACCGCCACGGCGGCGGGCAGTGGCTCCGGCAGCGGCTCGGGTAGCGGTTCTGGATCGCCGAAGATGGCGACCAGCGATCCCTGGGACTCGCCGCCCCCCGAGGCCAAGGCCGCCCTCCCCGACAAGATCGGCGAGAAGTCCGCCGCCGGGCTCGCGGCCGTCGATACCAAGCCGATCGAGCTCGCCGGGCTGACCGCCAAGGTCGACCTCAAGACCGTCGCGTTGCCCACCGAGCAGCCGCAGCTCAAGGGATTCGCCAACGTCAAGGAGAGCGGCTTCCGCGTCGTCTACAACCCGTCGAAGGACGAGACGCACGAGAAGTATCGGGAGATCTTCCTGCAGAACCACGTGTTCGAGAAGGTCGCCGAGGGGCTCAACTCGACGGTGCGCCTGCCGTCGACGGTCGACATCAACACCGTCGACTGCGGCACGGTCAACGCGTTCTACGACCCGGCCAACAAGCGCATCATCGTCTGCTACGAGCTCGTCGACTACTTCATCAACACGTTCAAGCCCCACATGAGCGACCAGACCGAGCTCGGCAACGCGGTCATGGGGGCCGTGATGTTCAGCTTCTTCCACGAGTCCGGCCACGGCATGATCGACATCCTGGATCTCTCGGCGGTCGGCCGCGAGGAGGACGCCGTCGATCAGCTCGCGACGCTCATCCTGATCGCCGCGGGCGACGAGGGCGTCGCGATGGCGATGGCGGGCGCGCACTGGTTCAAGCTGCAGGAGGGCTCGGCCAAGACGGCGTTCTGGGACGAGCACGCCTTCGACGGCCAGCGCTTCTACAACATCGTCTGCCTGATCTACGGATCCGACCCGACGAAGTACGCCAGCTTCGTGAACGACAAGGTCCTGCCGACCGACCGGGCGCGGCGCTGTCCCGAGGAGTACCGGAAGATCAACAAGGCCTGGGAGAAGCTCCTCGCGCCACACATGACGAACGGCGCGGCGACCAACGTCGAGTACAAGCCGACCGTCGCGGAGAAGGAGGCTCCGAAGTCCACGAAGTCCGACCCGTGGGACAGCGACGACTCCCAGCCGGAGCCGACGACGCCGGCGCCGGCCCCCAGCGCGGAGATCACCTGCGAGCAGGTCGCGAACCACGCGTCCGAGCTGATCGGCCAGAGCGCAGAGGAGCAAGCCAAGCGGCGATGCAGCAGATCCTGTCGCAGTGCGCCAAGGAGAGCTGGAGTCAGGACGCGCGCAAGTGCGTGATCGACGCGAAGGCGCTCGACGACGCGACCAAGTGCAAGTGAACTAGAGGGTGCGCGCCCGCGCCGCTCGCCGGCGCGACAGCTCGACCCCGATCGCATCGAGCCCCCGCGCGTTCGCCGCCGCGAGGATCGAGCCCTGGCCACAGAACGGATCGACGACGACGCGACACGCGGTGTGCGCGAGCAAGAAGTCGATCACCGCCTCGCAGGCCGCGCCGCCCATCGCGCGCGACCAGCTCATCTTGCCGAGCTCGGGCAGCACGTCGGGGCTCGCGGCGCCGGGCAGCAGGCGCAGCGCGCGGCTCGCGCACAGGACATGGGCGTACGCCGGACGCCCGAACGTCGTCGTGCCCGGCGCGACGCGACACACGACCTTGTGCCACAGGAGCTCGGCCCCTGCCGCGTCGAACCCGAGGTGGACGAGGTGCCCCTTGTCGATCCACCGACCATCGTGCTTCACGTCGGTCTGGTAGAACACGACCACCGCGTCGTCGGCGACCGCGCGGCAGGCCAGCGCGACGGTGTCGACGAACCACGCCTTCCACCCCGCGACCCCGAGCGTCGGCAGCTCGCTGTGGTCCGGCAGCGACGTGACGATCGCGTGCTCGGGCCCCAGCACCCGTTCCTGGAGGAACGCGATCCCGTCCCCGGTGATCACCTCGCGCGATGCCATCGGCGGCATCGTAGCGTTGCGCTTGGCAACGCGGCACCTGGGGCCCCTGACCATCGTCGGCTAACCCCACGAATTCGAGGGGCTTCGAGGTGATGATTACCCCTCGGTTCGGGCACGGGATATGCGAGGGTGCTCCTTCCATGCGCGCAGCAGTGTTGGCAATCGTCGCTGGCCTGGCGACGGCCAGCCTCTCGCTCACCGCGCACGCGCAGGCGCTCGCGCCGCACACGTCCTGGTCGCTCCTTCCCTGGAGCAACGGGCGCGGCGCGGGTGCCTACGACGTCGCGCGCACCCGGACGGTCAGCTTCAAGGACCATCTGTTCCAGCGCACCGTCGATCGCGCGAGCCGCGAGCTCGCGTTCGACGCCTACCCTGGCCTGCGCGTGGCCGGCCAGAACCAGTGGCTCGGCGACCGCCCGGCGAGCGCAGCGAGCTACGACGACGGGCGCGGCATCGTCCGCGTGACCCAGGCGTGGAACGGCGTCCGCGTGACCCAGTCGATGTGGTCGCCGTACGACGTCGACGCCGCGGTCACCGTCACGGTGTTCGAGGTCGAGAACACGACCGGCGCGGCGCTCGTCGACGCCGCGCTGTTCCAGATCGACAACTTCCACGTCGGCAGCGGCGGCGCCGGCACCGCCGGCGAGCGCATCGTGTGGGCGAACGGCGCGTACGAGGAGCGCGGCGAGGCCGGCCTCGTGCTCCAGCGCCCGAGCGGCACTGGCAAGCACGCTGCCTCGCCACAGAACCCCTACCTCACGGTGACGGCCGGCAACCGGCTGACCGACGTCGCCGACAGCGGCCCGTTCGACGACGCGGTGGCGGGCTTCGAGTGGGACCTGTCCGGGTTGCCGGCTGGCGAGACGCGCCGGTTCATGCTCGTGGTCGCGCACCGCGCCGACGGCGATCGGGCCGCGCTCGACGCGCAGCTCGCCGCGATCCCCGTCGACCCCGCCGCGGCGCTCGCTGCCGCGCGCGCCGAGTGGGACGCGTTCTTCGCCCGCGCGAAGGTCCCCGACGGGCTCTCCGTCGACGAGCTCGCCGTCTACCGCCAGCAGCTCGCCATCCTGCGCATGGGCCAGGTCCGCGCCGACGGTCCGGGATCCGGACAGATCATCGCGTCGATGCCGACCGGCATGTGGAACGTCGCGTGGGTGCGAGACCAGGCGTACGCGACGATGGCGCTCGTCCACGCCGGGCTGGCGCCCGAGGCGAAGGCCGCCCTCGCCTTCTGGTGGACCGCGAGCACCGGCCAGTACGTGTGCTGCGATCGCGACGGCGGGCCGTGGGTCGGCACCGCGTACGCGCCGAGCGTCGTGCGCTACACCGGCGACGGCGTCGAGGAGAGCGACGCGAACGCGCAGGGCCCGAACGTCGAGTTCGACGGTTTCGGCCTCGCGCTCGCGGCCACCGCCGACTACGTCGACGCCACCGACGACCTCGCGTTCGTCACGACCCACGCCACCGCGATCTTCACGAAGACCGCCGACGTGCTGGTGTCGTTGATCGAGGCCAGCGGGGCGAACGAGGGGCTGGTGCGCGCCGACTCGTCGATCTGGGAGACCCACTGGTACGACGGCGGCCGCAAGCACTTCGCGTACACCCAGATCACCGCCGTGCATGGCCTCCGCCGCGCCGCCGACCTGGCGGATCGGGTGAACCGGAGCGCCGAGGCCGCGACGTACCGCGCCGCCGCCGACCGCATCGCGGCGACGTTCGCCGCGCGCTTCCTCGACGGGGCGGGCGCGATCCAGGCGAACCTCGAGGAACCCGCGGGCTCGGCGCTCGACGCCGCGGCGGTCGAGGCGCTCAACTGGGACGTCGTCCCGGCCACCGGCCGCGTCGCCGACGCCACGCTCGACGCGTTCCGCGCCGGCCTGTGGAACACCGCGACCGGCCACGGCTACCACCGCAACGACGACGGTGGCCCCTACGATCGCCGCGAATGGATCGTGATCGACCTGCGCATCGCGACCGCCGCGCGCCGCGCGGGTCGCGTGGCGGACGCCGACGCGCTGATCGCGTGGGTCACGGAGCAGGCCCGCCTCAACTACGATCTCGTCCCGGAGAACTTCGATCGCGTCACCGCCGACTACAGCGGCGAGGTGCCGATGGTCGGGTTCGGCGCCGGCGCCTACGTCATGTCGCTGTGGGATCGCGGCGCCCCGGCGCCTGGTGGTCCCGATGCCGGCCCGGACCCGGGCACACCTCCAGGTGCGGGCTGCTGCAGCACCAGCACCGGCACCGGAGGACCGGGCGCGTTGTTGCTGACGGGGCTCGTCGGCTGGGCGCTTCGTCGGGCAAAACGCCCCTACATGTAAGATCTCCTGGGAGTGGGGGACGCTCCCCGGGGTGTGCTCACTCCATCACGCAGAACGCAACCTGCTGAAATCGCTTACGAACGACCTGGCATCGGACGTGTACTACACGGAACCATGAACAAGGTCCTGACCGCCGCGACCCTTGGCCTCCTCGCGATGACCGGCTGCGCTGATTCCGGCGACGAGTACAGCTCGACGGCCGGCAAGTCGTTCGAGGAGTTCAAGGCGAGCGTCTATCGCGAGCCGGGCACCGGGTTCTACATCGTCGACTGGGACTACAAGCTCACCAGCGACGCCGCGCTCCACGAGCTGTGGGCCTCGATGCAGCAGGGTCAGCTCGCGGTCTACGCCCAGGGTGGTCAGGACATCGTGTGGTCCGCGGCGCAGGTGAAGGCCCTCACCTACTGCGTGAGCGATGCGTTCGCGGGCAACAAGCAGAAGGTCATCGACGCGATGGCCGCGGCGACCGAGCAGGGCTGGGAGAAGTTCGCCAACGTGAACTTCACGCACGACGCGACCCAGGACGCGAACTGCACGGCGGCGAACACGAACGTGATGTTCGACGTCAACCCGGTCAACAGCGGTGGTCAGTACCTCGCCCGCTCGTTCTTCCCGAACGACACCCGCGACGTGCGCAACGTCCTCATCGACGGCGACTCGTTCAACCCGGCGGCGACCGGCAACATCCCGCTCGGCAACATCCTCGGTCACGAGCTCGGGCACGTGCTCGGCTTCCGCCACGAGCACATCCGCCCCGAGGCGAACGCGACCCAGTGCGCCGAGGACAACAACTTCCGCGGCGTCACGACGTACGACTCCGCGTCGGTGATGCACTACCCGCAGTGCAACGGCACCTCGACGACGCTCGCCTTCACGCAACGCGACAAGGACGGCGTCGCGCTGATCTACGGCCAGCCCGGCGGCAACATGGGCCCGACGGCGCAGTTCACGTTCCCCGCCGACGGCGCGACGGTCGCCCCGACGTTCCAGGTGCAGGCGTCGATCGTCGACACCGACCTCGTCAAGGCCGACCTCTACGTCGACGGCGCCCTCATGGACACCGTGGCCAGCTCGCCGTTCATCTTCCAGGTGTCGGCGCTCGCGCTCGGCGCCCACGACCTCGAGATCCGCGCGACCGACATGGGCGGCACGACGACCATCGCGACCGTCGCCGTCACCGTCGCCAACGGCGGCCAGACCGGCAACCCCGACAACAACCCGGATCCGACGAACCCGAACACGACCCCGCCGCAGGACATCGTCGGCGGCTGCAGCACCGGCGGCAGCAGCGGCGGCCTGCTCCTCGCGCTCGCGCTCGGTGGCCTGGTGATTCGCCGCCGCAAGTAGTCGGTCGACGGCGCCGAAAACGACGCCGAAAACGACGACGAAAACGACGACGAAAACGACGACGGCCGCCATCGGTCGTTTCGGTCGTTTCGGTTGGAACCTACTCGTGAACGTCGGCGTCAGCCGGCGCGACCTCGTCCGTGTTCGGACGCGGCACGATCACGACCTGCTTGACGTGCGCCGGGGCTGCGTCACGCTCGGCCGCCGACATCATCGCGACCTCGAGCTGCCCGAGGCGCTCGACCTCCGCGAGGGCGTTGAATCCGCCGATGAAGTGACCGCGCAGATAGACGTACGGCACGGTGTTCTGCTTGGTCTCCAGCCCGAGGTGCAGGAGCTTGCTCTCGTGCTCGGGCTCCTCGAGGTCCACCCAGTCGAAGTCGACCTTGTTGCGCTCGAGGATCGTGATCGCCCGACCGCTCCAGGGGCAGCTCTTCTTGCCGAAGATCTGCGCCTTGATGGCCGGATCGCCGAACCCGACCTTCGCCGGATCGGCCTTGGTGGCGGGCGTCGGCGCGGCGACCTTGGCGCGCTGCTGCTCCGCCTGGGTCGCCTTGGCGACCTGCTCGTGCTTGCTCTCGAAGCTCTTGCCCATCAGCTTCGCGAGGCGCTTGCGCGCGGTGATGTAGCGCGGATCCGTGGCGACGCGATCCGTGAGGAAGTCGCGAACCTCGCCGCCGATCTCGTCGGCGCGGTTGAGCGCCGCCACGACCTTCTCGGCAGCACGCTTCGCGATCGGGGACTTCTCTTCGGTCTTGGACATCACGGGTGGCTCCATAGCACGGGGTGGCGAATCATCCGTAGACCTTCTTCGCGAGCTCGCCGTTCGCCGACATGTTGACGAGCTCGTTGCGCCCGCCGACGCACTCACCGGCGACGAACACGACGGGCAATCGGTGCCCGTTGCTATCGCGCCGGATCGCCGACTGCGCGGCCGCGTCGGCCTCGATGTTCATGATCTTGTACGGGATGCCCGCGACGTCGAGGAGGTCGGTCACCTTCGGGACGTCGCGACGCTGCTTGTCCATGTGATAGACGATCACCGGCGCAGCCTCGGTCGACGGCCTGGCCGCCGCGGGCACGGCCGCAGCCTTGACGGCCGGGACCACCGCGGTCGTCTGATCGACGAACGCGCGGCGATCGGCGAGCTCGCCCTCGTCGGCCAGCGGCCGACCGAGCGCGTCGTTCGCCTTGCGCACGAGGTCGCCGGCTCTCCCCGGCAACTTCGTCAGACCGTCGTGCGCCTTCGCGCGGAGGCTATCGAGTCGATCGCGAAGGCTCATGACCGGAGCGTAGTTAGTTAACGACCTTCAGGCTCTTGCGACCGGCGGGAATCGCCGGGCGAGCCTGGTCCTCGATCTGGGCGTCCGTCAGCTCCGGCGCTACCGACACGACGCTGCGCTTCTTGTTGGTGCGCGCGGCGGCACGACGAGCCACGTCGAGGAGCTTCTCGTGCGCGATGTCGTGCTCCTTGGCGTCGCGGCCGGTGACCGCGTTGATCGCCTTGTTCTTCCAGTACGACAGCTTGTTCTTGCGCGCGCCCACATCGTAGACGAGGTCGGCGGCCGAGCAGCCCGCCATGTGCGGGGCGCGGTGGAACGCGGAGTTGAGCTCCGGGTGCTTCTCGACGTACGCGCGGACCTCGGCCATCGTCATGCCGACGTCGGCGAGCGCCTTGTCGACTTCCTTCTGGGCGTGCTGCTTGGCCTTGAACAGCTGCATCTGCACGCGGCTGTAGACGTTGACCGCGCCGTCACCGTTGGTCTCGATCGGCAGGAAGATGCCCTGCGGATAGAGCTCGGTGATCATCGACTGGATGCCGTCGGAGACGGACGACGACGGCATGCACCCGAACGGCTTCACCGACAGGGTCATGTTGACCTTGGAGTAAGCGACGTTCTGGATCAGCTTGCCGACCTCCATGTGGCCTTCGCCGCCGCGGAGGTTGTTGTCGTAGAACGCGTGCGAGATGTCCGCGATCTGGTCCATGTTCGCGAGCTTGAAGTCGTAGAGCCCGAGCGTCTTGGCGACCGTCTGGAACAGGGTGCGGATGACCTTCTCGCCGGCCCACAGCGTCGCCATGCGCTTGCGCACGTCGACGTTCGCCAGCGAGAACTAGCGGCCGCCCGCCTGCACCTTGCCGGCGGCGCCCTTGAACGACATGTCCGCGCCGCGCAGCGTCGAGCGCTGCTTGGTGTCGTACTTGCCCTGCCACAGCATGTAGAGGAGCCACGCGGTGACGATCTGGATGTCCGGCTCGGCGCCCTCGGCCTCGAGGAAGCGCTGCAGGCCGTAGTTGCCGTCGCCTTCCGTCGTCATCGCCCAGAACTCGCCGATGATGCCGACGCGCGGCTTCACGCGGAGGCGGTCGACCTTGACCTTGGCCATCTCCTTGCGGACGCGGTAGAGCGCCATGACGAGCGAGGTCTTGTGCTCGAACGCGAGCGAGATGATGCGCTTGCTGGTCTCGAGCGCGCGATCGGTCGCGCCGGGCTCGACCTCGTACGGACGGATGCGATAGCCGAGCGCGTTGAGCGCGTCGCCGATGAGGATCGCGCGGATGACGCCCCAGAAGAACGTCGGGTTCATCTCGAGGCCGACGCCGTCGCCGGTCGCCTGCTTGAGGCCGCCGGTCTGCTGGAACAGCAGCACGCGGAAGCCGTCGAAGCCGGAGTCACGGAGCGCCTTGCGGTACTCGGTGACGTAGGTGCCGAAGCGGCACGGGCCGCACGCGCCAGCCGTGATGAACAGGTGGTTCTTGACGATGTCCTCGCGGGACATCCCCTGGTCCTTGAGGCCGTCGAGGTACTTCACCAGATTGCCGACCGTGAAGTAGGTCGGGTTGCACTGACCGCGGTTGCCGTACTCGCGACCGTACTGGAGCGCGTCGTTGTCCGGCGTGTCCATCGCCATCACCTTGTAGACTCGCGCGGAACGGCGTCGAACCACTGCTTGACGGAGTCGACCGGAAGGCCGAGGCGCTTGCGCTCTTCGGACTCGAAGTTCTTCAGCTCCGCTTCGATCGCTTCCATCGACATCGCATCGATGTTCAGGCCGTCGGTGTCTTTCGTGGTGCTCATGTGATTTCTCCTGATGTCTGCGATCGAAGTTATTGACGGATGACGTTGAGCGCCGCGGGGCGCTTGGGGTTCTTCGGCTTCTCGGCTTCCCAGATGCCGACCTGCTCCTCGAGCGTCTTCACCTGGTTGTCGAGGTTCGCGTCGAGCCGGCCGGTGTTGGCGAGCTTGTACTGCAGCGCCTTCATCAGCTCGAGCTTCTTGGTCGTGACCGTGCGGTCGAGCTCGACCTGCTTGATGCCCTGATCCTCGAGCTTCTCGCGGAGGAGCATGAGCGTGTAGGCGTAGGTCTTCACGCGGATCTTGATCGAGCCGCTCGGCTTGTTCGCGTCGATGTCGTGCAGCGCCGAGTACGCCTTGCCGGCAGAGGAGATGATGCTGTCGATCAGCCCGTAGGTCGGCGCGTCGTGACCGCACTTGAAGCTCGACAGATCGAGACACGCGAGGTTCGGGTGGCGCGAAGCGTACTTCGCCGCGAAGACTTTTTGCACGGAGTTCGTCGAGTAGTTCTCGGGCCACACGTCGGAGACGTCGAGGCCGTCCTCGATGACGCCCTTCGCGAGGTCCTCGGCGAACAGCCGATCGATGGTCTCCTTGTCACGCGGAAGCGAGCGCTGCGACATGATCGGATAGCCGAGCGCCTGGAACTCCTCGAGGACGGAGTGGTTGAGGCCCGGGTCGTTGTGGTACGGACGGCCGAGCATCACGAGCGCGACGCGGTTCTCGCGCATCACCTCGCCGAGGATCTCCTTGCCCTTGCGCTGCATCTCGTCCTCGAAGGCGTCGATCGCCTTGAAGGCCTGCTCGATCGCGAAGTCACTCTCGTCCTCGGTCAGGCCGAGCAGCGGACCGAACTCGTTGAACATCTGCTTCTTGCACATCAGCTTCTCGTTCAGCGTCACCGCCGTGTCGAGATAGGTGATCTTGCGCTCGGCGAAGAAGTCGGTCTCCTTCGTGAACGCCGCGCGGATGACCTTCGGGGTGCCCGAGACGACCGGGCAGCTCGTGGTGTCCATCTGGTTCACGATGAACGTCGGCACGTGGGTGATCGACGGGAAGAAGATGTAGTCGAGCGCCTTCTTCTCGTGGTGCTTGAACAGCAGGTTGTGGATGTGCGCCTGGCACACCTTGCTCGGGTAGCACGGATCGACCGAGCCGTACTTGCAGCCGGCCTGCCACATCTCCTCGCTGGTCTCGTCGGAGAACACGACGTTACGACCATCGATGCCCAGCACCTCGAAGTAGGCGCGCCAGAACGGGCCCGTCGAGTAGATGTTGAGCACGCGCGGGATGCCGATGCGGGTATCGCGACGCTTCGCCCACACCTCGGAGGAGGCGCGCTGGAACGGACGCTGGATCGCCTTGTGGCGCACCGCGCCGAGGTCCATGTTCTCGACGGTGCCCTTCTCGCACGAGAAGCCGGAGATGTAGCGAGCGGTCTTGCCGTCGAGGGTCTTGGTGTCGATGAACGTGCGCGAACAGTTGTTCGGGCAGAAGTTGCAGCGCGTCTCCTCGTTGTTGAGCGACACGTAGTCGATCTGGATCGCCTGATCGAGCCCGACGAACGTGGTCGTCGCGCGGCGGCGCGTCACGCGGAGCGCCTCGAACGCGGCGCCGATCGCGCCGGCCTCGCCGCAGTGCGGGTGGAGGTAGACCTCGGCGTTGGGGACGCGCTTCTCGATGTAGTCGACCTGCGCCTTGAGCGCGGCGATGTTCTTCTGCGTGCCGCCCTGGAGGACGAACACGCGCCCGAGCTCGGCCATGCGCGGGATCTGGACGACGTACTGCCAGATGTTCTTCGGCAGCACGAGGGCGAGCCCGGCGAGCAGCTCCTCGCGCGAGTAGCCTTCCTTCTGGAAGTTCACGCGGTCGGAGTCGAGGAACACCGCGCAGCCGTAGCTGAATTTCGGGGCGAGGCGGGCCTCGAAGGCGACCTCGGCGTACTTCTTCACCGGCAGGCCGAACTGATCGGCCATCGCCTGCAGCAGCATGCCGTTACCGGCCGAGCAGCTGTTGGAGAGCCGGAAGTTCTTCACGTCGCCGTTCTGCATGAACATCACCTTGATGTCCTGCCCGCCGATGTCGCAGATGACGTCGATGTCGCCGAAGTAGTGGGTGGCCGACATCATGTGGGCGACGGTCTCGACGATGTTGGCGTCGGCGCCGAGCGA
>JAPLLF010001107.1 GCA_026387715.1 Pseudomonadota bacterium | reverse complement strand
GGGGCGCTGTTCGTCAGCAGCATCGATCCGCGGACGGGCCGGGTCCTGGCGCAGGGGCCCGACGAGCTCGTGCTCGTGCGCAAGCACCAGGCGAAGGTCGAGGTCGTGCTCCAGGGGCGCGATCCCATCGGGCGCGTGATCCCGGGCGGGCCGATCGTGGCGGGGCTCGCAGATGGGCGGGTGATGATCGCGGACGATGGCCAGCCCGCGCGCGAGGTGGTCAAGGTCGACGGCGCCGTCGTGGGGATCGGGACCGACGACCAGGGCTACTACACGGCGATCGGGCAACGCGGCGAGCTCGTGCGCGGCAAGATCGCGACGGGTGAGATCGCGCGGATCCGGGTCACGCCGGCGCCGTCGATGGTGGTGTCGTCCGACGGCCCGCGCACGCCGTTCGCGCTCGGCGATCGCCTGTTCCTGTGGGCAGACGCACGGACCGACGAGCTCGTGAAGTTCGAGTCCGCCGTGGTGACGATCGGCAGCTTGCCCCACCTCGAGGGGTTGCTCGTGACGCTCGTCGATCACGGGGTCTACCTCGTCGATCCCAGGACGAAGCGCACCCAGCGCGTGATGCCGCCGCTCGCGAGCCCGATGATCGGCAGCTACGACGGATCCGTGCTCGCCGGCATCGAGCGGCCCTCCGAGATCTCGCTCGTCGATCTTCCCGGCCGCGCGCGGTGGTCGATCCCGGCGCCGTTCCAGCCGCTGTTCCTCGGGGACATGTCGCCGAGCGGCAAGCAGATGACGACCTACGTCAACGGGCGCTCGGCGATCTGGACGCTGCCCGTGATCGGAACGGATCTTCCCGCCGAGCTCGCGCGGCTGACGAACGCGACCGTCGACGGCGATCTGCTCGTGTGGCCCTGGCAGCACGCCGTCGCGGCGCCGTAGGCTCGGCGCGTGGACCGCACGTACTTCACGTGGCCCGATCGGCGGCTGCGGTACGTGTGCGCCGGGTGCGGGGCCTGTTGTAAGGGACACGGCATCGGGTTCGACGTCGCGGGCGGCGAGCTCGTCCAGCTGGTGGCCCGGCGCCCCGCGATCGCGGCGTACCTGCGGCGGCGCGGCGACACGATCACCGCGTTCAATCCGCGCGATCGCTGCTGGTTCCTGTCGACCGATGGGCAGTGCGACATCGAGACCACCGACGGCCGTGCCGCGAAGCCCGCGTCGTGCCGGTTGTTCCCGTTCAACCGCGTGTTCCGGATCGGGAGCTACACGGTCGTCGACTACAACAGCGCGATCTGCCCGCTGGAGATCGGCGCGGTCGACGAGGCCGGCATCTCGCACGCCGCGATCGCCGCGGAGATCGCCGCGATCGCCGATCCGGCGGTGGTCGGGACCGCGCTGCCGGCGCACGACGCGGAGGCGGAGGGCGCGGCGCTCGTCGCGACCGAGCGCGCCGCGTGCGCGATCCTCCACGAGGCGGCGGCGCGCGGCGACCTCCGCCTCGGGTGGAGCGCGATGGCCGATGCCACGGCGTTCGACGACGAGCGTGCGGTCGCCGACGCCGCGATGCGCGCGATCGCGCACCACCCCTGGCACCCGCCGTCGACGCCGACCCTGGTCAACGCGCTGTGGCTGACGCCGTCGCTGCGGTTCGGCGAGCTGTACGGCCCGCGGCAGTACGCGCGCCGCGCCGACATGGCGCCGGTCCTCGCGCGGATGTGGCTCGCGTGGCTCGGGTTCGCGCACGCCGCCGAGTCGCTGAGCGGTCGCGCGTTCGGGCTGCCGGAGCTCACGACGATGTGGACGGAGCTCGCGCCGATCCTGCACGTCATCGCGCGGTGGCAGGACGCGCCCGCGTTCAAGCCCGGGCAGGTGGAGCTGGCGAGCGACGATCCGCTCGTGCGCGCGCTCGCCCAGAAGTTCGTCGACAACCGCACGCGCGGGCCCGATGGGCGCGCGACGCTCGCCGCGATCGTCGAGGCCACCTTGCCGGACGATCCGGTCGTGCGCGTGACCACGCTCAAGCTCGCCGAGTCGGTGATCCGCGCCGGCTTCGCGCGCTGAGAAGCGCAAACGAAAACGAAAACGACAACGCAAACGACCTCGTCGACGATGCGGCGGGTTGTTGCCGGCAGCGTCGACGATCGCGTTTCCGTTTCCGTTTTCGTCGACGTTTTCGATCGAGCTAGCTCACCAGACGACGCACTGCTTCGCGGGCGCCATCTTCGAGCCGGCCTTGCAGCCCCACACCTTGGCGAACTCCGGCGTCGCCTGCAGCGCGCCGTTGACCCGCCACTGGGCCGGCGAGTGGGGATCGCTGGCGACCATCAGCTTCTCGAGCTCGGGGCGCACCTTCGCGCACCAGGCCTGGCCGAAGCCGAGGAAGAACTGCTGATCCTCGGTGAAGCCGTCGGCGACGATGGTGTCGGGCGCCGACGAGCGCAGCGCGCGATAGCCGGTGAGCGCGAGCTTGACGCCGCCGATGTCCGCGATGTTCTCGCCGACGGTGTTGGCGCCGTTGACCTTGCCGCCGTCCGCGATCGGGTACGCGCTGTACTGATCGACGACGCACTGCGTGCGCGTCTTGAACTGCTTCTCCGTGTCCGGCTGCCACCAGTTCGTCAGGTTGCCGACGGCGTCGTACTGCGCGCCCTGATCGTCGAAGCCGTGGGTGAGCTCGTGACCGACGACGACGCCCATGCCGCCCATGTTGACCGCGACCGAGGCGTCGACGCTGTAGAACGGCGGCTGCAGGATGCCCGCGGGGAACACCATGCCGTTGAGCTGCGGGTCGTAGTACGCGTTCACCGTCGGGACCGTCATGCCCCAGTCGTCCTTGTCGACCGGCTTGCCGATCTTGGCGAGGTCGCGCGACCGCTCGGCCGCGTTGGCGGCGAGGGCGTTGGCCGCCCACGTCTTGCCGTCGAGCTTGAAGCCGTACGTCCGCCACTTCCGCGGGAAGCCGATCTGGTAGCTCATCTGTCGTGCGGCTCGCCGACAACGGCGCGCTCAAGTCGCTCGACGAGGTGCTCGCCGTCGACGCCCAGGACACCGAGGCGTTCGCCCTGCGCGCGACGGTGTTCTGGCTGCGCGACGACGCCG
>JAPLLF010000984.1 GCA_026387715.1 Pseudomonadota bacterium | reverse complement strand
CCCGACCGTCCCAAGCCCGCGCCGAGCCGGTCGCGGCGCAAGCGTTCCTGATCACGTGATCAGGTAGTTGGCGCGATGCTCGTGATCGACGCGATCGGGTCGACCGCCAGATCACGACGGAGAACGGTCGCCGTCAACAGGGCGGTCGCGGGACCAGCGGTTTCGGATCTCGTCTGTCGGACGATCGCGCGCGCGACCCGTGGCCGATGGACGCCCGGCGACGCGAGCGCGGTCACCGTGGTCGTCGATCCGGCGCTGCCCGCGCAGGGCTATCGACTGTCGGTGCGCCCGGACGGCATCTCGATCATCGGCGGCGATCAAGCCGGGGCGTTCTATGGCGCGTGCACGCTCGCGCAGCTCGTCGAGCTCCACGGTCTGACCGTGCCGTGCGTCGAGATCGAGGACCACCCGGATCTGCTCGTGCGGGGCGTGATGCTCGACATCAGCCGCGACAAGGTTCCGACGATGGCTACGCTGCGCGAGCTGATCGACATGCTCGCGAGCTGGAAGGTCAATCAATTCCAGCTCTACACCGAGCACACGTTCGCCTATCGCGCGCACGCGGAGGTCTGGGCATCGGCGTCGCCGATGACCGCCGCGGAGATCGTGGAGCTCGACGCCTACTGCCGCGAGCGGTTCATCGAGCTGGTGCCCAACCAGAACAGCTTCGGCCACCTCGAGCGCTGGTTCATGCACGACCGGTATCGGCCGCTTGCCGAGACTCCCGGAGGCGTGACGCTACCGTGGGGCGAGATCACGAAGCACCCATTCACGCTCGCGCCGTCGCCGGAGGGGCTCGAGTTCCTCGACGGGTTGTACCGCGAGCTGCTGCCGAACTTCACGAGCTCCCGGTTCAACGTCGGGTGCGACGAGACCTACGATCTCGGCCTCGGTCGCTCTCGCGAGCGCGTCGCAGCGGTGGGTCGACCACGGGTGTGGCTCGACTTCGTGCGCGACATCCACGCGCTCGCCGCCCGCCACGGCCGATCGATCCAGGTCTGGGGCGATACCGTGCGCCGGCACCCCGAGCTGTTCGCCGATGTACCGCGCGACATCACGATCCTCGACTGGGGCTACGATCGCGAGCGCAGCCTGGACGCGACGGCCGCGCGCCTCGCGCGCGTGGGCCAACCGTTCTACGTCTGCCCCGGCACCTCGAGCTGGACGTCGCTCGTCGGTCGCACCGACAACGCGATCGCGAACGTCCTCGATGCGGTCGAGGCCGCGCACCGCCACGGCGCGAAGGGCGTGCTCGTCACCGACTGGGGCGATGGGGGGCACTGGCAACACCTGCCGATCAGCTACGTCGGATTCGCATGGACCGCGGCGCTCGCGTGGTCCCTCGACGCGAATCGAGGACTCGACCTTCCGCGCGCGCTCGACCAGTTCGCGTTTCGCACACCCGGCCTCGGCCAGATCGTATGGGATCTCGGCAACACGTACCTCAGGCCAGGGTTCCGGCGCGGCAACAGCAGCATCCTGTACTGGTTCTACACCGCGACGCTCGCCGAGATGCGCCGCACCTGGGTGCCGTTCATCAAGTACGGTACCGAGGCGTTCCTCGACGATGCGTCGGTGCAGCGCGGGATGCACGAGACGATCGAATGGATCGATGCAACGCTGGCGCCGCTGTCGCGGATCGACAATGAGCTCGTGTGCCGCGAGCTCGCGCATGGCGGCGCGATGGCGCGGCATGCGGCTCGGCGTGTGCTCGGCGCCGACGGGCTTCACGCCGAGCTCGACGCGCTCGTCGACGAGCTCGTCGCCCTGTGGCCGATCCGCAACCGCGCTGGCGGATTGCGCGGCAGCGTCGCGAAGTTGAACGCGTCGAGAGCTTTTATCTGACATCGTGTCCGCGGAACTGCTTCTCGAAGAGCTGTCGTCCTAGTCGCCGACGGGACGAACGCGCAGCGCACGTTCCGCAGCACCGCGCGGGTACCAGGCCGGCTCGGTGGTCATCTCCTGCAGGCGCGCGACGATCGCAGCCGGCAACACGATCCGCTTGTCTTCGAGGGTGCTCGCGGCGGCACCGCGAACGCTGGGCAGTGGATGCGACAGCAGCGCGATCGCTGCCGCCAGGTCGCCACGCCGGAGGTGATGGCGGATCAGGGCGTGGGCGGCGCGCTCGGCCGAATACGGCATTGCCGAGTCGAGCGCTGCCGTCAGATCGTGCACGGCGTCGGTCAGATCGACGCCGCGCCTGGCGAGTTCTTCGAGTAGCGGCGCCGAGTCGTAGTGCTCCGGGTAGCTCAGCACGTTCGCGCCGAGGGCTGGGATCGCCCAGCGGAGATCCTCGTCGCGGGTGAGCGACTCGGTGAGGTGTCGCACCACCGAGCTCGCAGAGCCTGCGCGCAGCGCAGTGCTGGCGAGTGCGGGAGGCAACGACCGCGGCTCGGCGAGCGCGACGTTCAGCGTCGCCTCGAGGTCGGCGTCGCCTTGCCCGAGCGCGACCATGCGGGTTCCCTCGTCCAGGAGCGACTGTTTCGCGAGTCGCTCGGCAAGCTCGAGTGCGCGGTGTCGCGTCGCCGGAACGTCGAGTGCCGTGCGCAGCCGGGCGAGCGTCGCTGGCAAGTGATCGGAACTGAACGCGACCGTTTCGACGATCGAGTCGATGCGCGAGGTGTAGATCGTCGCCGCCAGCGCCCGATCGAGCGCGCGCGAGACGAAGCTCGAGCTGCCCGCGACGCCGCGGCGAAGCAGCAGCTCGGCACGCCCGAGCTCGGCATCCGACTCCAGCTGCAGCTCGTCGAGCGCTCGCGCCCCCCGTCGCACGGCGAGCAGCGTCGCGGCACCGGTGCGCGTTTCGTCATCGGGAGATGCCGCCAGCAGCTCGAGCAGCCCCATCGAGACCGGCGCATCGAACGCTTGCGCGTGCAAGATCCGCAACGCTTCGCGGGGCACCTCGCGCCTGGCGTGACGCAACAGCTCACATTCGATCCGATCGAACTGGCGAGTCGGCACCAGGTCCCTCGCGAGCTCGTTGGCTGCCTCGGTGCGCCAAAACGGATCGGGATGGTCGAGATCCGCGACGAGCGCTGCGCTCCAGTCG
>JAPLLF010000180.1:7901-9313 GCA_026387715.1 Pseudomonadota bacterium | reverse complement strand
TGCGGAATCGGTGCTCGAGCTCCCACTGCATGGTCGCGCGCTCGCTGGTGGCGAGGAACGCCGCGCACGTCGCGTTCGCCGGGTCGCCGATGCCCATCGTGTCGGTCGGCGCGCAGGCCGGCGCGATCTGCTTCTGGGCGAGCGACGTCCACAGCGACGGCCCCGGGAGGAACGCGTGGTCGAGGCTCGTGCGCGCGATGCGCTTGAGCTGGCGATAGGTCAGGTGCTGGTCGAGCGCCGCGCGGAGGTACTCACCCGCCATGCTCGAGCGCGACACACCCTGATCGTCGGTCGCGAGCGCCACCGGCACGTCGTGCGCGAGGTACGCGGCGAGCGGGTGCGCGGCTCCCTTGACCTCCAGGATCTGATCGTTGCTGGAGAGGCACACCTCGACCATCACCCCGAGATCGCGCATCTCGTTCATCAGGCCCTCCGGATCGGTCTCGGTCATCACGTCGAGGCCGTGGCCGATGCGCTCGGCGTGGGCGACCTCGACCGCGCGCCGGATGTGGAACGTGTTGGCGGTGCTGTTCGTCGGCAGGTACTGCGCGGTCACCTCGCCGGCGTGCAGCGTGACGTGCAGCGGGCTGACGTTGCCGGCGGTCGCGTACTTCGCGCGGAGGTACCCGACCATCGCCATGTGGAGCTCGTAGTTGTTGATCGACGCGCTCGCGTCCTCCGGGGAGGACAGGTTCGCGGCGACGATCTCGGGCGCCGTCTTGGCCATCTCGAACGCGCTGATCAGCTGCCCGAAGATCTGGTCGTTGGCGCCGGTGCGCGACACCTGCGCGATGAAGCGGACGCCGATGCTGCACGCGTCGGGCGGGCTCACGCCGCTGCAGCCGAGCTCGGTCTGGTAGCCGGCATGGGCCGCGCGGACGACCGCGACGTCGTTGGCGACGGCCTGCGCGAACCCGGCGTTGGCGACGATCGCGGCGTAGACCGCGTCGAGGTTCGCGGTCGTGACCGGGACCGTGGTGACCGAGGCCGCGAGCGTGCCGACGTTCTTGCCCAGGTTGAACATCGTCTCGATGTAGAGCTGGTTCTCGGCGTACGCGCGCAGCACGATGTCCGCGATCGTCTGGTCGCGATGGCCGCCCGCGACGAGGCCGTACTTGCCGAACGTGCTGAAGAAGTGGTCGTGGCCGTTCTGGGTGGCCGACGCGACGAAGTCCTTCATCGACCACGCGCGCACGATGTCGTCGAAGAACGACGTGCCGGCGGAGGGGACGGCCATGGTCGAGCCGGTGCACGCCGACACCGCCGCGTGGGTCGACGTGTTGATGCAGGTGCCGTCGGCCCTCGCCCAGTCGAGGTACGTCTCCGCGTAGACCGCGCCGGACAGGTGGTTGTGGAGATCGCCGCCCTTGGGCACCGCGGTCAAGAACGTCGCGAGCCCCGCCGGATCGTAG
>JAPLLF010000180.1:0-7875 GCA_026387715.1 Pseudomonadota bacterium | reverse complement strand
GGAGTCTTGGTGTTGGAGCAGGCGCACAGCCCGAGAACGACGGCGAACGACGCGAAGCGAACCATGCCGGCACCTATAGTCCGGCTTGCCCCGGCGCGTCCATCACCGACTTGCGGCGCCGCCCTACTCGACGCAGCGCTGGCGCGCGGGGAACACCTTGCCGGGGTTGAGCAGCCCGGACGGATCCCACATCGACTTCCACTTGCGCTGCCACTCCATGAGCCGCTCGCTCTGCTCCATCGGCATGAAGTCGCGCTTGGTGAGCCCGATGCCGTGCTCGCCGGACAGCGTCCCGCCGAGCTCGATCGTGTGCGCGAACACCATGCGCGCCGCGGCCCACATGCGCTGCTGCACCGCGGGATCCGCCGGATCGTCGTGCCCGAGGAGGTTGCAGTGCAGGTTGCCGTCGCCGGCGTGGCCGAACACCGCGCACGGGATGCCGGTATCCGCCGACACCCGATCGATCCGCGCGAGCATCTCGACGATGCGCCCCCGCGGCACGCAGATGTCCTCGTTGACCTTCACCCGGTAGTTCTCCTTGAGCGAGGCCGAGATCAGCCGGCGCGCCTCCCACACCGCGCGCCGCTCGGCGGGCTCGGTCGCGGCGAGCACGTCGAGCGCGCCGAGCTCGTCGAACCGCATGCCGATGCGCTCCATCGCCATCGCCATGCCGTCCGGGTCGCCGTCGACCTCGAGCAGCACGATCGCGCCGGCGTCCGCGGGGAACCGGTAGCGGCTCTTCGCGCGGATCACGTCGATCGACATCTTGTCGGCGATCTCGAGGACGCGCGGCCGCAGCCCGTCGCGCAGGATCGCGCTGATCGCGGTGCCGGCGAGCGCGACGTTGGCGAACACGCCGAGCAGGGTGGCGGCGGCGGGTGGCTTGGGGAGGAGCTTGACGACGAGCTCGCTGGTGACCCCGAACGTGCCCTCGGTCCCCACGAAGCCCGCGACGAGATCGTAGCCGGTGACGCCCTTCGCGGTGCGCCGCCCGCAGCGCAGGACCTCGCCGCCCATGAGCACGACCTCGAGGCCCAGGATGTACTCGCGCGTGACGCCGTACTTGAACGCGCGCGGGCCGCCGGCGTTGGTCGCCGCGTTACCGCCGATCGAGCAGTACTCGAGCGAGGCAGGATCCGGCGGGTAGAACATGCCCTGGGCCTCGACGGCCTCCTGCAAGACCCCCGTCACGACCCCAGGCTCGACGACGGCGACGAGATCGTCGGGGCTGATCTCGATGATCTTCTTCATCCGCTCGGTCGACAGCACGATGCCGCCCTCGACGGCGAGGGCGCCACCGCACATCCCGCTGCCCGCGCCACGCGGCGTGACCGGCACCTTGCGCTCGAGGCAGATCCGCAGCACCGCGGCGATCTGCGCCGTCGATTCACAGAGCACCGCGCACGCCGGCGGGTAGTACTCGGGCAGCGGACTCTCGTCGCGCCCGTAGTCTTCGATCCGTTCGTGTCCCGGCCCGACGATCGCATCGCTGCCGAGCTCGCGCTCTAGAACCCCGACGATGTCGGACATGCCGGGGAGTCTACTAGACCGAGAACGACGAGCCGCAGCCGCACGTGGTCTTCGTGTTCGGATTGTTGAATTTGAAGCCCGCGCCCTGGAGGTTCTCGACGTAATCGATCTCGGTCCCGACGAGGTACATCAGGCTCATCTCGTCGATGAGGACGTCGACGCCGGAGATGTTGACGCGGCGATCGACCTCGCTCGGGGCGTCGAAGTAGAGGTCGTACGAGAACCCCGCACACCCACCACCGACGACGCGCACGCGCAGCGCCTCGTTGGCCTCGATCCCCGACGATTGGCGGATCTCCTGGATCTGCGTCGCGGCGACCGGGGTGATCTTGACGAGACCCGCCTCGGGTGCCTCGTCAGGGGCGTGGGCAAAACTGGCAGCGGAAACGGCCGACTCGTGCATGGGAGGACCTTACCCATACGTGAGGGTCATGGCAATCTCCTCTGCCATGGCAACGTTTGACACGCTGCTCCGCGACATTAAATCGCGGACTTCCGAAATCGCGGCCGCGACGCTTCATGCCGAGCTGAGCGGGGGCGCACGGGTCGTGTTGCTCGACGTCCGCGAGGCCGACGAGCACGCCCAGGGAGCCCTGCCCGACACGACGTGGATCCCGCGCGGCTTCCTCGAGCTCCGCATCGAGGGCAAGGTGCCCGATCGCGCGACCCCGATCGTCATCTACTGCGCCGGTGGCACGCGATCGGCCCTCGCCGCCCGCTCGCTCGTCGAGCTCGGCTACACGGCGGTGCGATCGCTCGCGGGTGGCTTCACGGCGTGGAAGACGGCCGGTCTGCCGTGGGATCAGCCCCGAACGCTCCGCCCCGATCAGATCGAGCGCTACGCGCGCCACCTCCTGCTCCCCGAGGTCGGCAACGCCGGCCAGCTCAAACTGCTCGCGGCCAAGGTCCTGTGCATCGGCGCGGGTGGGCTCGGCTCGCCGTCGAGCATGTACCTCGCGGCGGCCGGGATCGGCACCCTCGGCATCGTCGACGACGACGTCGTCGACGCCTCGAATCTCCAGCGCCAGATCCTCCACGGCACCGATCGGGTCGGCCTGGCGAAGGTCGACAGCGCCGAGACGACGCTCCGCGGGCTCAACCCCGACGTGGTGATCCACAAGCACCGCACGCGGAGCGACCCGAAAAACGCGCTCGCCCTGATCGGCGCGTACGACGTCATCATCGACGGCGCCGACAACTTCGCCACCCGGTACCTCGTCAACGACGCCGCGCTCCGGCTCGGCAAGCCGGTGATCCACGCGTCGATCTTTCGTTTCGAGGGCCAGATCACGGTGTTCCCCGCCGCCGGCGGGCCCTGCTACCGCTGCCTCTACCCGCAGCCGCCCCCACCCGAGGAGGCGCCCTCGTGCGCCGAGGCCGGGGTGCTCGGGGTGCTCCCCGGCATCCTGGGCGTGATGCAAGCGACCGAGGCGATCAAGATCATCCTCGGGCTCGGCGAGACCCTCGCCGGGAGGCTCGTGGTCTACGACGCCCTCAAGACCCGGTTCCGCGAGCTCAAGCTGCGGCGCGATCCGGGCTGCCCGACCTGCGGCGAGAGCGTCGATCGCGCGGCGATCGAGCTGATCGACTACGTGCAGTTCTGCGCGGGGCCCAAGCGCAGCTAGTATGATGGGGTCGTGATCGCCGTCGGACAATCGATCGGCAATTACCGCATCCTGTCGAAGATCGGGACCGGCGGCATGGGCGCCGTGTTCCTCGCGGAGCACCCGCTCATCGGCAAGCGCGCAGCCATCAAGGTCATCCACCGCGAGCTCGCGCACAACCGCGACGTCGTCTCGCGCTTCTTCCAGGAGGCCCGCGCCGTCAACCAGATCGGCAACGAGCACATCGTCGAGATCCACGACTTCGGCGTGACCCCCGAGGGCGACCACTTCTACATCATGGAGTGGCTCGACGGAAAGACGCTCGCCTCGGTGATGGCCGAGAGCCGCAGCCGCGCGGTCGAGGTCATGCGCGCGCTCCACATCGGCGCGCAGATCGCGAGCGCGCTGGGCGCCGCGCACGCCTCGGGCGTGATCCACCGCGATCTCAAGCCCGACAACGTGATGCTCATTCCCCGGCTCGGCGATCCGGACTTCGTGAAGGTCCTCGACTTCGGGCTCGCGAAGGTGTTCCAGACCGCGTCGGCCGTGCAGACCGCGGCGGGCGTCCTCCTCGGCACGCCGCAGTACATGTCCCCCGAGGCGTGCGAGAGCCGCGGCGGCATCGATCACCGCACCGACATCTACGCGCTCGGCGTGCTGCTGTTCCAGATGATGACCGGCAAGCTGCCGTTCGATGGCGACACGATGGGCGAGGTGCTGGTCAAGCAGGTGACCGCGTTGCCCCCCGCCCCACGCGGGCTCAACGCGGCGATCCCACCGAGCGTCGAGCAGATCCTGCTGCGCTGCCTGGCGAAGCGGGTCGACGCGCGCTTCCAGTCGATGGGCGCGCTGCGCGACGCGCTGCTCGCGCCCTACCGCTACCTCGGATCGGCCCCGCCGATGCAACCCGCCCGGTCGGTCGCCCCGGGCGAGATGGGGTTCGACGCCCGCGCGCTGGCGCAGCACGTCGCCGGCGCGGCCAGCAGCGTGCCGCACCACCAGCAACGCACGACGCTCGGGACCCTCGCCGCACCGACGCCACACGCCGTGTCGCAGCACATGGCAGCGCAGCCGCAGCCGCCATCGGCGCCGTACCCGAAGATGAACACGATGCGGATCGCGACGCCGCTCGGCTACTCGTCGCGACCGCCGCGGCGCGTGTGGCCGATCGTGCTGGTGCTCGGGCTCGTGCTCGGGCTCGGCGGCGGCGCGGCCGCGGTCGCGTGGTTCGGACGGGGCAAGCGCGCGGTGGTCGCCGGGCCGTCGAGGCTCGATGCCGGCGCGTCGACGGGGTCGTCATCGCCAGCGCCGACGACCGCCGACGCGCGCGGCTCGGCCAACAGCACCGGCAGCGGCTCGGGGGGAATCATCGTCGTGCCGATCATCGACGACGCCGGGATCGACGCCCCGGTCGCCACGACGGTCCGGGTGACGTTCGAGAGCATCCCCGCGGGCGCCGAGGTCTTCGTCGGTACGCAGCGGCTCGGGCTCACGCCGTTCGACGCCGAGGTCGCGGTGTCCGCGACGGCCGTGGCGTTCGAGTTCCGGCTCGCGGGGTACAAGCGCGTGACGAAGCCGATGACCGTCTCGTCGAGCACGTCGATCAGCGTGGAGCTCGAGCGCGGCTCGCTGACGCCGAAAGGCACGCCTCACCCCCCCAGGCCCGAGACCGGGCTGATGCGCCCTGGCGCCGACTAACATGCTTCCGGGGTGGTATCCTGCCCCCGTGATCGCCGCCCTCGCCGCCGGACTCGTCATCGCCGCCATCGCGGCCATGCTCGCGTATCGCGCCGCGGCCACCGAGGCGACCCGGCAAGCGACGGAGATCCTCGATACGGCGCGCGCCGAGGCGACGGCCGAGGTCACGGCCGCTCGGCTCGCCGCCGCGACCGAGGTCCAGAGCCTCGAGACCGCGGCGCGCACCACGGCCCTCGAGGTGCGCGTGGCGGGCGACGACGCGATCGCCCAGGAGGAAGCGGCGATCGCGACCCGCGAGCAGAAGCTCGAGACGATCGCCGCCACCCTCGCGACCAGGCACGACGCGCTCGACGGTCGCGCGGACCAGCTCGACGCCGTCACCAAGGACGTCCAGGCGCGCAAGGATCGCGCGACCGGCCTCGAGCGCGACGTCGCCCAGCGCAGCGCGTCGGTGCGCGCGTCGCTGGAGGAGCGCGCCGGCGTCGCCGCCACCGAACTGATCGCGCGGCTCGGCAAGGCGTGGATCGACGACGCGCGCGCCCGCGCCGCGGCGCTCGTCCGCAACGTCGATCAGACCGCCGCCGACCCCGCGCACGATCGCGCCGCGAAGCGCGTCATGGAGATCGCGGCGACGCGGTACCACCATCACTACCTGACGGAGCGCAATCCGTCGAACCTCCGCGTGGGGCCCGAGATCGTCGGGCTGATGCTCGACAAGAACGGCGCGCTCCACGAGGCGCTCCAGCAGGTGTCGGGGCTGCAGCTCCAGGTGAACGACGACAAGGATGCCTTCCGCATGGAAGGGCTCGACGGCGTCGGCAAGGAGTTCGTCCGCCGCGCGATGAACCGGCTGTTCAAGAAGCCCGAGTCGCGCCAGGCCGCGCTCGAGGATCCCGCGGCCTGGGCGCGCCGCGGCCGCGGCGCGCTCGATCAGGAGATCAAGGCGCTCGGCAAGAAGGCGTTCCAGATCCTCGGGATCGGGAAGGCCCACCCCGAGATCGTCGAGCTCGTCGGCGCGCTCAACTTCCGCACGAGCTACACGCAGAACCAGTGGGGGCACGCCGTCGAGGCGAGCTACCTCGCCGGCATGATGGCCGACTAGCTCGGGCTCGACGCCAAGCTCGCGCGTCGGGCGACCCTGATGCACGACATCGGCAAGGCGCTCACCCACAAGATCGAGGGCAGCCACGCGGTGATCGGCGCGGACATCGCGCGGCGCGTCGGCGAGGCCGAGATCGTCGCGAACGCGATCGGCGCGCATCACGCCGACGAGCCGTGCAACTCCGTGTACGCCTACCTCGTCGCCGCCTCGGATGCGATGAGCGGCGCGCGGCCGGGTGCCCGCCGCGAGCTCGCCGAGGGCTTCTCGGCGAAGGTCGAGGATCTCGAGCGCATCGGCCTCGCGCACAAGGGCGTCGACTACGCGCACGCGGTGCACGGTGGGCGCGAGCTGCGCGTGTACGTGCGCGAGCGCGACGTCGACGACGCGGCCGTCGTCGAGATGAGCTCCACGATCGCGACGGAGATCGCCGACAAGATGACGTTCCCGGGCCAGATCAAGGTCACCGTGATCCGCGCGTTCGAAGCGACCTCGACCGCGAACTGACCTGATAAGTTCCGGGTCCCATGAAGACCCGCGCCGCCGTCGCGTTCGAACCGAAGCAGCCGCTCGAGATCATCGAGGTCGACCTCGAGGGCCCCAGGGCCGGCGAGGTGCTCGTCGAGATCATCGCCACGGGTGTGTGTCACACCGACGAGTTCACCCGGTCGGGCGGCGATCCCGAGGGGCTGTTCCCCGTGATCTTCGGGCACGAGGGCGCGGGCATCGTGCGCGAGCTCGGGCCCGGCGTCACGTCGCTCGCCGTCGGCGATCACGTGATCCCGCTCTACACGCCCGAGTGCCGCAGCTGCAAGTCGTGCACGTCGCGCAAGACCAACCTGTGCACCGCGATCCGCGCGACCCAGGGCCAGGGCGTGATGCCCGACGGCACGAGCCGGTTCTCGTACAAGGGCAAGAAGGTCCACCACTACATGGGCTGCTCGACATTCGCGAACCACACGGTGCTGCCGGAGATCGCGCTCGCCAAGGTCCGCAAGGACGCGCCGTTCGACAAGATCTGCTACATCGGCTGCGGCGTCACGACCGGCATCGGCGCGGTCATCTACACCGCCGACGTCGAGGCCGGCGCGAACGTCGTCGTGTTCGGCCTCGGCGGCATCGGCCTCAACGTGGTGCAGGGCGCGCGCATGGTCGGCGCGGACAAGATCATCGGCGTCGACATCAACCCGGCGCGCGAGGCGATCGGTCGCACGTTCGGCATGACCCACTTCGTCAACCCCACGACGGTGCCCGGCGGCGACGTCGTCAAGCACCTCGTCGAGCTCACCGGCGGCGGCGCCGATTACTCGTTCGAGTGCGTCGGCAACACGACCCTCATGCGGCAGGCGCTCGAATGCTGCCACCGCGGCTGGGGCGAGAGCATCATCGTCGGCGTCGCCGGCGCAGGCCAGGAGATCTCGACGCGCCCGTTCCAGCTCGTGACCGGGCGCGTGTGGAAGGGCACCGCGTTCGGCGGCGCGCGCGGCCGCACCGACGTGCCGAAGCTCGTCGACTGGTACATGGACAAGAAGATCGAGATCGACTCGCTCATCACGCACAAGCTCCCGCTCGAGCGGATAAACGAGGCGTTCGACCTGATGCACGCGGGTACCTCCATCCGCGCCGTCGTGGAGTTCTGATCATGAAGAAGCCGCTGATCGTCGTCCTCGTCCTCGCCGTCCTCGTCGCCGGTGGGGTCTGGCTGTGGAAGTCGTTCGAAGCGCCCAACGGGGCGCCACAACCTGCGGCGCCGAAGCCCGTCGCGGTCGAGAAGCCAGCCGAGGCGCCGAAGCCGACCCGCCGCGGGGACGCCGAGGTGCCGGCGCGGATCATGATCGACGACGATCCGAAGGGCGAGGAGACCCTCGAGGGGCAGGTCATCGACGCCGACGACCACCCCGTCAAGGACGCGATCGTCGTGCTCGGCTCGAACCCGCCGCGCAC
>JAPLLF010000191.1 GCA_026387715.1 Pseudomonadota bacterium | reverse complement strand
CCTTCATCGTCGTCGCCGGCGCCGGGCGGATGACGATCGGCAGGAGCTCGACGAGCGGCGGTGCATCCTTGGCGACCGCAAGCTTGCGCATGTCGGCGAGGATCGCGGTCAACGCGGCGATCTTGGTCGGCGCGGTATCGGGTGAGAGCGACGCGACCGTCGCGAGCGACTTGTTGCTCATCGTCACGGCCTCCGCGGTGATCTCGATGACGGGGAGCTCGGTCTCGGCCATCTCGCCGAACGCGAGCGCACATCGTGCGCTCGTGCCGAGCGGCTTCGCGGTCTTCGCGACCCGCTCGATGCACGCGGCGAGCGCGGGATCGCCGTCGGCGCCGATCACCTTCGGCGCGGCACCGAGATCGACGAGCACCATCGCGCGTGACAGCTTCGACGGCGCGAAGCACGCGACGAGCGCGGCGCGCTCCGTACGCAACGGATTCGACGCGCCCGGGTCGTAGTCCTTCGTCGAGAGATCGCGGTCGGCGCGCGTGCGGAACAGGGCGCGCGGGTCGACGCGAGGCGGGTCGACCTTGGGTGGGGGTGTCGGTGGCAGCGGCGTCCGCGGGCGCAAGCTCGTCTCGACATCGTCGAGGTTGTGATCGCGACTGAACTTGAGCGGATACGTCACGGTCACGGATCCGGTCTTCGGCTTCGGAAATTCGGTGTCCTTGAACACCTGCGCGACGCAGGCGCCAACCTCGGGGTCGAACCCGGTCGCCGACGACGTCACGACCTTGCCGTCCTCGCCGATGACGAACTTCGCGGTGAGCGAACCCTCGAGCGTCGGCTCCGCGAGCAGTCGCTTCTCGTAGCAGTACTGAAGCTTCGCGAGGTTGCGACGGATGTAGCGTTTGATGATCGCCGCGTCGAGATCGCCGACCGACGTGGACGCGCCGATGATCACCGTCGGGACGAGCGGTGGTCGCCGTCGGAAGCCGCCGCCGGGACCGTAGCCGTCCGGGCCTCCAACGCCGTGCCCGAGCGTGCCGTAGCCCGTGCCGATCGTTCCGTGCGGCGACGGGTAGGGATGGCTCGGGCCCAGACCGCCGAGCCCGACGCTGTCGCTGTCGCCGAACACCGCGGTCTGCTTCGGCGGCGGGTTCAATGATCCAGAAATCCTACCTTGCGGGCCAAACGCGCCGACGCGCGGACCCACTGCGGCCGTCGGATCGACGAGCGAGATGGGTCGCGGTCCGACGACGAAGGCGGTGGTCGCTTCGCTGCACTCGCCGAACGCGATCGGTCGCTCGACGACCCGCGCCGGTGCGCTGCCGGCGCTGCCCGCGCTACCCGCCGCTGACCCGCTCGCCGACCCCGTCGTCGCGGAGCCTGCCGGTGCAGGCGCGGTGTCTTTGCTTCCACATGCCACCAGGACCAGCAGCGCGAGGCAGCGCATCAGTACCAGGTGATTCCGAACAACAGCGACCCGTTGATGATCGTCGTCGTCGTCGAGATAGACCCACGTTCGAGACCTCATCATCACGTCGAGCGTAACTCAGCTACGGCGTGGTTGGCTTGCAACAGCGGAGGCCGCCATGTGCAGCGCTGCGAGCTCCGCCACGCCTACAGTCCCTGTCGATCCAGGGTGATGAGGGTGTCCATCGTCATCGCGATCTTGGAGGTCTGCCCGTCGCCACCAGGCATCTCGGCTTTGGTCGAGAGCACGATTGCAACCTTTCCGCTCACGAGGGCGTTCTCGGTGAGATCAAAACAGAGGGTGGACGTTCCTTTGAGGCTGCCCTGGTAGGAACCACGAAGCTCGGGCGGTACGTCGAGCCGCGAGACATCCAAGATCGCCTCCAGGACGGCGCAGGTCCGATCGTGAACCCTGGCGAACCCCGTGAGCGTGACCTTGGCGGTGCCCCGTATCGTGAGTGGAGATCCGCCGGCATTGAACGGGAAACTCACGGGCACCTCGTCGGACTCGCCGATCTCGAGAGCTCGGCGTGGCAGTGGCACGAGCACCTTCATCAACGCGGCCCCTGGATTTCCCCCTTCGTCCATCGAACCATCTTCCTTGATTCCGGGGACGACTTGCGTCGGCAGCTTCTGCGGCATCTGATCGGATTGCCCGGTCTTTGACGCCATCTGCATCTCGACGTCGCGCAGAACCAGATTCGCCGTTCCGCCACCCTTGCTGACGACGTCCATGGTTCCCTTGGCGTCCGCGTCCATGGTGTCCTTCGACCCTTCCATGTCGCTCTGGTTCTTCATGTGTTGCGAGTACGTGTAACTCCAGGTTTTCTCCTTCGAGAAGTCCCACCGGAAGGTGTGCGGACCCTTCGGGACGTCAGCAACGGGCACGACCTTGTTCGAGAAGGCCGAGCTGCTGGACGACGAACGTTCACCAGACTTGCAGGACAGCAGAACGAGTGCGGCTCCAACAAGGACGCTCGCAATCCCCAGCGTCTTTCGAAAGTTGCGGGGACTAGATCGAGTGCTCATGGGGGCTTTCTTCTCAGCATGCGTCGGGCGGATCCTCGACGAGCTCGTCGTGGTCATCGGGGACCACCGAAGGTACTCGATCCGGATCCTGAACTCGGTCGCCGCCGCCACGGTGACGGTGAGGACGATCCCATCGGCATCTCGCGACCGCCTGGCCTCGCGGTCCGCTCACCTGAGTCGGCGATGCCAGTATCCCGAGGAGTCCCATCATGCGCACGATGCGAGAGCGCCCGATCAGCGTGTCGGGCCGCGTCACCCATGCACGGGGCGCCCATCGTGTAGTTGTCGGGAGGCTCGACACCACTCATACCCCCACGACATCGCGCTAGCGCGCGAGCCAGGCCTCGATGTCGGCCTGCATCGCGGCATACCAGCCGCCGAAGCGCGCGGCGTCGGGTGCGATCGCGGCGCGTGCGAGCGTGGCGAGGGCGACGCCGCGTGGATGATCTCCGACGCTGGTGACTGCGCGGGCGAGCGCGAACCGCGACTCGGCGAGCTCGACCGGCAGGCCGTGCTCGGTGCGTTCGGTGACCGCGTGCTCGAGCGGCGCGACGGCCTCGGCGGCGCGCCCGAGCGCGAGGAGATCGAGGCCACGGCCGGTGAGCGCCCAGGCTTCCCAGTCGGTGCCGGTCTCGCCGGCGCGCGCGATCCCCGCGAGCGACAGCTCGTCGTGCGCGAGCGCGGCGGCGTAGTTGCCGCTCGCGCGATACGCGGCCGCGAGCCGATGCTCGTCGTAGGCGTCGCCGCCGCGGGCGTGGAGCGGCGCCTTGATCGCGATCGCGCGCTCGATCAGCGGGATACCACCGTCATTATGAGTCCAGCGCCAAACAGTTCCAGTAGGACGACCGTAAGTGGCTGACGTATCGGCGATATCAAACCTAACATATTTACCAA
>JAPLLF010000870.1 GCA_026387715.1 Pseudomonadota bacterium | reverse complement strand
ATGCCGTCCTTCGCCATCGCGCGGACGTGATCGGCGAACCGGCCGCGGATCGCGTCCACCTCGGCGAGGTCGAACCCGCGTGGGTCGCGGAGCCGGTCGGCGAGCTCGAACGCGAGCGGGGGCATGCCGACGATCGGCGCGTAGCGCGGGAACAGGGCGAGCTGCCCGGTCAGCCAGCGGCGGAAGCCGTTCGAGCGAGCGCGGGCGCCCGCGACCTCGGGCGGGCTGCGCGGATGGCCGAGGGCGGGGGCGATCCGGCGCTCCCACACGATCGCGAACAGCCGCTCGCAGAGCACGTCGAGCGGGAGGTCGCGACCGATCTCGTCGACGAGATCCGAGATGAACCACACGCCCTGCGCCGCGAACGTCGGGCGGCGCACGAGCTCGATCCAGTGGCGCAGCATCGCGCCGCGCGCGACGAGGTTCTGCCAGTTCATCCGGGTCCACTGGAAGTCCGCGACGAAGAAGCGCGTGTACTTCGTCGAGAACCGGGCCCACGCGTCGGTGCCGACGGGGAGCTCGCCCGGCTCGCCGCGCACGACGAAGCCGATCATCTGGCGCAGGAGCCACGCCAGATCGTCGCGGCGCGGGCCGGCCGCCTCCCAGAGCGGCAGGATCCGTCGCTTCGCGAAGTCGTAGCCCGCGTTCGCGGGATCCTCGGCGAGGGTGCGCGCGAACAACATGTCGGCGAGCACGAGGCTCGCGCCCTCGCTCATCATCCGGTACGCGATGTAGACGCGCTTGTGATCGCGCGCGTCGACCCCGTCGTACACGAGGTCGGGCATCAGCTGATGCATGACGTCGTGGAACATGTACGTGGCCTCGTGGATCGCGTCGCCCTTCGGCACGTAGGGCAGCCCACCGTTGAGGCCGGGGAACCAGTAGTTCCCGTCGCGCCGACTCTTCGCGGCGCGGAAGAACACGCCGCCGTCGATCGCGCAGGCGAGGGCGTTCGCCAGCGGCGGCGCGAGGTCGCGATACAGCGGATGCTCGATCAGCAGCCGCGCGTCGATCGACCACGCGCTGGCGTCGGTCGCGCGCCACTGCAGGGTCTTGCGTTCCCGGTGGTGCAACGCCGCGCGCGCGAACGCCGACAGGCACTGCTCCCGCGCGGAGTTCTTGAGGCCGACGCGCTCCATCTCCTCCAGGGTCGGGGTGGCGGCGAGCGTCAGCGACGTGATCGTCGGCGAGAACGCGGCATCCCAGTCGAACACCGTGGGGTCGTCGGGGCGCAGGTCGCCGCCGTCGAACTGGCCGCCGACCTCGCGGATGTAGGTCCTGCGGACCACCGCGCCGGTCGCGTCGCGCACCCACGCGTGGAGCCGGCAGATGTTGCGCGCGGGGCCCGTGTACGTGTCGGCGACGAGGTCGCCCGCCGGATCGAAGATGTTGCTCTCGTCGGCGAGCACCGCGCGCGCCGTGTCGAGCCAGCCGGCGATCACCGCCGCCGACGTGGTCGGCTCCTCGACGATCAGCGTCTGCGCGTGGCGCGCGAGGAAGCGCCGGTACTCGGGGATCTTCCACCGGTTGGTGGTCATCAGCACGATCGGCATCGCTCAGCCGAACCAGTACGACAGCTTGATCGCCAGGGTGTGGATCGCCGTCGCCGTGAAGATGTCGGGGAGCGTCGCGGACAGCGGATGCGAGAGCTGCGCGCCCGCGCCGCGCTCCTGCTGCCAGACGACGAACAGCGTGCTCCCCGGCGCCAGCTCCCACTTGAGCACCGCGGTCGATCGCAACGACACGACGGTGTAGTCCGGCTCACCGATCGTGAAGCTCGCCGCGCCGTCGACGATCGTGCGGACGCCGTCCCCGGTGGTGTTGCCATCGTACGTCCGCAGGTCCGCGGCGCCCGCCGCGGTGAGCTCGCCGAGCGACCGGTACCTGCCGACCGCGGCGAACGGCTGGGCATAGAGCGTGATCACGAGATCGGGCGACAGCGACCACGTCGTGCGGAGCTCGAGGGCGGCCTCGGCGCGGCGGAGGTCGCCGAACAGGTACCGCGTGCCGAACGTGTCCTCGCCACCGCCACCGCTGTCGGCGGCCGCGATCGCGGTGACGAACTGCCGGCGATCGCGGGCGACGGTCAGGGACGGCGAGACGTCGAACCGGAGCGCGGGCGTCACGCGGGTGACGAGGGTCGCCGAGGCGGTCACGCCCTGCGCGAGCGTCGGCGAGACCTCGACCCGCACCGTCCCGGTGAGCTGCGTGTTGCGATCGCGCGGCGACGACGCGCTCGCCTGGAGGGCGGCGGCCCAGCCCACCCGCATGCGAGGCCCGCCGCGCGTCAGATCGTCGGAGTCACCGGGGGTGGACAGCGTCGCGCCGACGCGCGTCGACGCGAAGTTCGCGTACGTCACCGCGCCGTCGGCGGAGATCGCGGCGGGCTTGCGCATGCCGCCGAAGTTCCACTCCTGCGCGACGCCGCCGCCGACGCTCCACGCGTACACGTGTCGCGTCGGCGTGGTGTCCTGAAACGACCAGGACGCGGACGTCGCGAGATCGTCGGCGGAGCGGAGGGTCCCCAGATCGTTGATCTCGTAGCCGGGTGACTCGGCGTACGCGCCGAGCGCGCCGCGCCAGGGGCCCGCTCGCTTGGTGCCGAACACCCCGGCGGTCCAGCCGGCGAGCCGTCGCGCCGTCGGATCGAACTCGAGGTGCTCGGCATCGGGCCGCTGGAAGTAGTGCGCCGATCCCCGCGCGAGCGCGGCGATCGCGGTCGCTGCCCCCGAGACCAGCGAGCCGGCCAGAAACGTCGTCAGCTCGAACGTGCCCGAGGCCGAGCGCACGAGCGCATCGACGCCGCCGACGAGCGCTCTCTCGGGGAGCCGCGCGGCGAGCTCCGGATCTGCGAGATCGCGGCGCACGGCGGTCGCGGTCGCGCCGATGACCGACGGTCCGAGCTGCTGCTCGACGCGCACCGCCGACCACACCGACAGCGGCGCGATCGCGACGCGAGCCCGCCGTCCATCGACGATCGCCGCGGCCGAGGTCGCGTCGGTCACCGCGGCGAGCGCCGCGATCTGGGTGCGCCGCGCGAGGTAGCCGCTCGCGGCCAGCGCGCCGAGGATGCGCACCTGCGACGGGACCTCGAGGGCGTCGACGGCCGGCAGGCTCCTCGGGAGCGCGCCGATCCGCCGGCTGTAGAAGACGTTGGCCGGGCTGTTCGCGAACAGCGCGTTGTTCTCGACGAAGAACGGGCGCTTCTCGGGGAGCAGCACCTCGAACGCGGACAGGTTGACGAACGCCGGATCGACGTCGACCTGCCCGAAGTCCGGGTTGAGCGAGCCCGCGAGCACGAGGCCCGAGCGCGGTCGGAGCTTGACGTCGAGCCCCGCCTCGAACCCGGCGAGCACGCGCTGCGAGGGTGGGGCGGGCACGATCTCGTCGACGACCAGCCGCGAGGCGACGTAGGGCAAGAGCTCGAGCGAGGTGCGATCGACGATCGCCGGCAGGTCCACGAGCGCGCCGAAGATGCTCGCCCAGGCCGTTCGATCCGGGGCCACCGCGCGCCAGAACACGTCCTCGTGACGGTGCGGGATGTACCAGTTGAAGTTGATGCCCCACGCCGGGAGCGCCGTGCGCGGGAGCCGGAGCTGCGACAGCGGCATCGCGAGCTCCTCGCTCCAGCCGTCGGCGAGCATCCGGGTGTGCGCGTGCCACACCGGGTTCCACGTCGCGTCGCGCGCGCCCTGCGTGTCGTCGGTGTGGATCCAGTCGGCGCGCACGCCGGCCGCGCTCACCGCGAAGCTGTAGGCGGTGCGCTGCGTGAGCGACGGGTCGACCGAGACGATGATCCGCTCGGCCTGCCCGAGATCGTCGCGTTGCGTGAGCGCGTCGTCGATGTCGGCGGGACCGTCGGACCACATGCGCGCCGCCACGTAGAGCGTGTCGTCCGCGATCGTGATCGCCAGCTTGATCGGGTGGGTGGGGCGTGCGCCGTAGGTCGGGGCCTGCTGCTCGAAGTCGGTGATCCAGCACGCGGTGGTCCACTCGCGCAGATCGCCATCGACGACGATGCTCCCCGGCGCGGCCGCCATGGCCGCGATCTGCTTGTCGCCCGTGGGGCACGCCGCCGCGGGCGCGCACGGGACGACGATCACCCCGAGCGCTATCAAGGCACTTATCGAAGTGCCGCTAAGTTGGCGCATCGTCGCGGCCATGATAACCGGGGAGACCCATGGCGACCACCGCCGGACGCGGCGTCCTCTACATCGCGTTCGCGAAGTTCTACTTCATGTTCGCCGGCCTCGTGACGCAGGTGCGCCTGCCCGCGATCCTCACCCGCACCGAGTTCGGCGCGTTCACGCTGGTGTCGAACATCGCGTCGCTCGTCAACAACGTGCTCGTCACCGGCACGATCCAGGCGGTCAGCCGGTTCGCGGCGCAGGAGCCCGGCAAGGCGCGCGCGATCCAGCTCGCCGGGCTGCGGATGCACGTCCGGCTCGGCCTGCCGATCGCGGTCGGCTTCATCGCCGGCGCGCCGATCGTCGCGCACTTCCTCCACGACCCGAGCAAGACCACGCCGCTCATGATGGCGGGGCTCATCGTCGGCGGGTACTCGTTCTACGCGGTGTTCGTCGGCACCGCGAACGGGCTCCAGCAGTTCCAGAAGCAAGCCGGCCTCGACATCTCGTTCGCGACGCTGCGGGTGGCCGG
>JAPLLF010000029.1 GCA_026387715.1 Pseudomonadota bacterium | reverse complement strand
CGACGACGCTGTGGTGCGCCGTGACCAGCCGCCCGCCGTCGAGCGTGATGACGCGATAGCCCGCCGGCGAGAAGTCGAGGCCGCCCATCAGCAGCGGCTCGGTGCCGAGCTCCACGAGGCCGTCGTGATCGGTGACGTGGTTCGCGTGGACGTGGCCGGTCAGCACCGCGTCGACGCCCAGCTCGTGGAGCACCGCGACCACCTCGGGCGCCGGCGGGCCGTGGGTCAGCGCGACGATGGGCATCGCCGGGTCGACCGCGCGGAGCTCGGCCGCGAGGTACGTCCGGATCTCGGACGCCGATCTCGACATGTTCCAAACGACGAAGTGCGTGCCGGCGAGATCGAAGCTGTAGTTGTCGGGGCCGTAGCGTCGAAACCAGGTCTGGCCGCCGTCGTACCAGTCGTGGTTGCCGGGCACCGGCACGTAGGGGACGCCGAGGTCCGCGAGCGACGCGTCGACGAGATCGAACTCCGCGTCCTGGTTGCCCTGGGTGATGTCGCCCAGGATGGTGAAGAACGCCGGAGGTGGATCGAGCGCGGTCGCGGCGGTCGCGACCGCCCGCAGGTCGTGGGAGAACGGCTGCGTGCCGACGAGGTGCGTGTCCGCGGCGACGACGAACGTCGCGGGGCCGGTGCGCGGCGGCGAGGGCCGGACGCCGAGATCGATCTCGGTGGTGGTGGCGTCGACGCGCGCCCAGACCGGGCCGGGGTCGTAGCCGTCCGGGACGCGCACCCAGGCGATGCCGGTCGCGTCGTCCGGGAGGTCGAGGTCGAACTGGCCGCCGCGATCGGCCGTCGCCCACTGCAGGACGTCGAACGCGACGATGGCGCCGGCGACGCCGGGCTCGCCGGCCGAGGGACGGCCGTCGCGGTTGGTGTCCGCGTACACCTGGCCGTGGACCCGGCGCGCGTCGGCCGCCGCGGCGTGCAGCAGCACGACGATGATCGCGACGGCCCGGCGCACGCGCGGATGATCGCATGCGTCGCGTGGTACCAGTAGGCGTGGCCGCGAATCTGCCGCGAATCGTGGCGGCCGCCGGCGGCGCGGCGGTCCTCCTCCTCGGCGGCGTCGCGTGTGCGGTGCAGGTCGACACCCGGTGGTCGGGGCTCGTCGTCGTCGGGCTCGCGCTGATCGCGCGCGCGATCTGGTGGCGGCGGGGGCCCGCGATCCTCGCCCTCGAGGGTCGCGGCCCGCGGCTCGCCGTGCTGGCCGCGTGCCTGCTGATCGTCGGCATGTACACCGCGAATCGCGACATGGCCGATCAGCCGCGCGCGCCGCGCGGCGACGGCGCCTACCTCCCGGTGCTCGCGCGCGGCGACGGCCACATGATGTACCTGATGGCGCGGTCGACCGCGCTCGATCTCGACTGGGTGTTCGACGACGACCTCGCGCGGTTCGGCGATCCGTGGCTCCAGCCGGTCACCGCGACGGGCCGCAAGGGCATGGTGAACCCGATCGGCCCCGCGCTCGTGTGGACGCCGATGATCTGGCTCGCCGAGGCCGGCGCCGTGATCGCGAACGTGGTCGGCGCCGACATCGCGCTCCACGGCTACACGCTGTGGCACCAGCGCATCGTGTTCCTGTCGAGCGCGCTGTTCGCGTGCGGCGCGGTGCTGCTCGGGCGCCGGCTCGCGCGCGCGCTGCTCGCGACGAGCCCGCGCGCGTGGGCGCCGAGCTACGGCGCGATCGCCGTGCTGCTCGGCACGCCGCTCACGTACTACGCGACGTTCATGCCGAGCTACGCCCACGCGATGGACGCGTGCGCGTGCGCGGCGTTCCTCGCGTACTGGGCGCACACGCTGGGCCGCCGCGACGTCCGCCGGTGGGTGACGCTCGGCGCGCTGCTCGGCGTCGCGGGGCTCGTGCGCGCCCAGGAGCTCGGGCTCGGGATCGTCGTCGCGGTCGAGCTCGTGGCGCGCGTGGGTGCGCGCCACACCCCGAACCGCACGCGGCTCGCGTGGATCGGCGGGAGCGCGCTCGCCGTCGTCGTCACGCTCGTCGCGTTCGCGCCGCAGCTGCTCGAGTGGCACCGCGTGTTCGGCCAGGCCACCGCGTTGCCGCAGGGCGCGCGGTTCACGCGGCTGGGCTCCCCGATGATCGCGGAGGTGCTGTTCGCGCCGCGCAACGGGTGGTTCTCGTCGTCGCCGATCGCGTACGCCGGGACGCTCGGCCTGTTCCTGCTCCCGCGCCGCGCTCGCCTGGTCGGCCTGGGGCTCGTCGCCGCGCTCGCGCTGCAGGTCTATCTCAACAGCTGCGTGTTCGACTGGTGGGGTGGGGCGGCGTTCGGCCAGCGCCGCATGTGCAACATGACGCTGCCGCTCGTCGTCGGGATCGCGACGCTGGTGTGGCGCTGTGGTCGGCTCGCGCGCCGGGCCTCGTCGCGCTTGCTGCACGTGCTCGTCGTCGTCGGGCTGGGGACGTTCGTGACCCACAACCTCGCCCGGGTCGGCGCGCTCGCGGGCGGTCGACCCGCCGGGTCCGAGCTCGAGCCGTCGTGCTGCGATCGGGTCCCCGCGTCGCTGCGCCCCTTCGCGCAGGCGCTCTACGACCGCGTCGGCAACCCGTTCGAGCTCCCGGCCAGCGCGGTGTTCGCGCTCGTCCACGACGTCCCGATCACGACGTGGGACCAGACCGTCGGCAGCTACCCGCTGGTGCCGCCGACCCACACGCTCCTCGACGACTCGCTGTGGAAGCAACGCGGCCGCTGGCCGTTGTGGGAGCCAGCGCTCGAGCCGTTCCTCATCGGTGGGTTCGGGCCATCATCGATGTTGCTCGGCCGGCACGCGCGGCTCACGACGGCCCCGGTCGCCCGGATGCTGGTGCCCAACCTCATGCCCTACGGCCAGCGGGTCGCCCTGTGGCTCGCACCCGCGGGGGCGTCGCAGGTCACCGTGCGGTGGAACGGCGAGGAGGTCGCGCGCGCGATGCTGTACGGGTGGACGCGGGTCACGTTCGACCTCCCCACCATCGGGCTGCACACCAACGAGCTCGCGATCGAGGGCCAGGGTGGCGCCGTCGGCGTCGGGGATCTGGACCTGGAGTTCTTGCCGAAGTGATATGGTCGGCCGCGGCATCGAACGACCATGGCCAAGCGACCTCACGTGGTGGTGATCGGCGGCGGGTTCGGTGGGCTCGCCGTGGCGCGCGGGCTCGCGGACGCGCCCGTGCAGATCACGTTGATCGACCGGCGGAACCATCACCTGTTCCAGCCGCTGCTCTACCAGGTCGCGACCGCGGCGCTCAACCCGAGCGACATCGCCTACCCGATCCGCGCGGCGCTCAAGGATCAGGCGAACGTGCGCGTGCTGCTCGCGACCGCGACCGCGATCGACCCCGACCAGCACACGGTCACGCTCGACGACGGCGAGCTGCGCTACGACTTCCTCGTCGTCGCGACCGGCGCGACGCACTCTTACTTCGGCAACGACGCGTGGGCCGAGCACGCGCCAGGCCTCAAGTCGATCGAGGACGCGCTCGAGATCCGGCGCCGGATCTTCCTCGCGTACGAGGCCGCGGAGCGCGAGAGCGACGCGGTCGCGCAGCGCGAGTGGCTGACGTTCGCGGTCGTCGGTGGCGGGCCGACCGGGGTCGAGCTGTCGGGCGCGCTCGGCGAGATCGGGCTGACCACGCTCGCGCACGACTTCCGCACCATCGATCCGACCGAAGTCCGCGTGCTGCTGTTCGAGGGCCGCGATCGCGTGCTCGGCGCGTACCCGCCGAAGCTGTCCGAGGCCGCCCGCGTCTCGCTGGAGAAGCGCCACGTCGAGGTGCGGCTGGGCGCGCGCGTCGTCGCGATCGACGCGACCGGCGTGACCGTCCAGACGGGCGACACGACGGAGCGCATCGGCGTGCGCACGGTGCTGTGGGCGGCTGGCGTGCAGGGGAGCCCGCTCGCGAAGTTCCTCGGCGTGCCGCTCGATCGCAGCGGGCGCGTCGAGGTGCGGCCGGATCTGTCGGTGCCGCACCACCCCGAGATCTTCGTCGTCGGCGATCTCGCGAAGATGATCTCGAAGGGCAAGGAGGTGCCCGGGGTCGCGCAGGGCGCGCTGCAGGGCGGCGCGCACGTCGCCCGTGTGATCGTCGCCGAGCTCGAGCACCGCTCGAGCCGCACCGCGTTCACCTACTGGGACAAGGGCAACATGGCGACCATCGGGCGCGCGTCGGCCGTGGTCCACACCGGGCGCGTCGCGATCAGCGGCCTGGTCGCGTGGATGATGTGGTGGGCCGTCCACATCTTCTACCTCGTCGGCTTCCGGAACCGCTTCCTCGTGATGCTCCACTGGGTGTGGTCGTGGATCACCTTCCGGCGCGGCGCGCGGCTCATCACCGGCGCGACCGGCCCGCTACCAACAGTGCGAACGATCGGGCCCGACGGCTACGTCATGCTCCCGCCGGGCGCGGCGGCGGTCGTCGCGCTCGCGAGCTCGACGTCTCCGTCTTCGCCCTCGCTCGACGACGTCAACCCCTGACCTCTTGAGGATTCACGTCCGCGGTCGAATCGGTCGATGTGGACCGTCGCTCGCTGATCGTGCTGCTCTCGCTCGCCGCCTGCAAGCCGTTCGTCTCGGCGGGCGTCGACACCGCGCCCCGGGTCACCGGCGCGATGGCGGCGATGGCGACCGAACCGCGGTCCGCGTCGGTGGGGCTGGGCGGCGGCGATCTCGACTTCACGATCGGGCTGGGGCTGCACGTCCACGAGCTCGCCCGCGATCAAGCGTTCGCGGGGAGCTCGTCGCTCGACTTCCAGTGGAGCGTGCTGCGCTGGCGCGGCGCCTCCGCGTACATGCACGCGGGCCCGGAGATCATGGGCGTCGCCGACCAGGCCACGATGATGATGGCGGCGGGGTACGGCGTCCGCTACGGCCTCGGGGTCGCGTTCGCGGTGTCGATCTTCACGGTGTTCGCCGACTGGCATCGCGAGGTGGTCAACTTCGAGGGGGGCCCAGCGCCCGGTTCGAACATGGTCGAGGGCACGATGCTCGGAATCGCGCTTCGCCGATAACTCGCGGGGACGACCCGGTGATATCAACGCGCGGTGAGGTGGCTCGTCGTCTGCGCGTGGGTGCTGTGGCCGTTGCATGCGTTCGCGCACCCGACGATCGCCGGCGGGATCGACGGCAAGCCATGCGTCGCGTGCCATGTCGACGTGCACCATGGCGAGTTCGCCGGGCGAGATGGTGGGGCGTGCGCGGGCTGCCACACGACCATGGCGTGGGCGCCGTCGACGTTCGACGCGACCAAGCACGCAACGACGGGGTACGTGCTCGACGGCAAGCACCTCGCGACGCCGTGCAGCGGTTGTCACGCCGGGGGCCGGCCGCGGACGAGCTTCCTCGTCGCGTCGTCGTCGTGCCTCGACTGCCATCAGAACCCGCACGGCGCCAGGTTCGCCGGCCGCAAGGAGACCGCGTGCGGCGATTGCCACACGACCGCGGCGTGGCGGCAGTGGAAGGTCGATCATCGCACCTGGCCGCTCGTCGGGGCGCACGCGCGGATGGCGTGCGTCGGCTGTCATCCGGACAAGACGATCGACACGCCGCGCGCGGCGTATCGCGGGGTCGCGCGCACCTGCGAGGGATGCCACGCGGATCTGCACGCGACGCAGTTCGCGACGACGCCGGTGCGCGCGTGCGCCGATTGCCACGGCCAGGAGCGCTGGAAGACGCTGACCTTCGATCACGCCAAGACGCGCTACCCGCTCGAGGGCGTGCACGTGACGCTCACGTGCGACGGCTGCCACGGCGCGACCACGCTGCGCAACGGCGACATGGCGATTCGCTGGCGCCTCGGCTACGCGGCCTGCAAGGACTGTCACGCGAACCCGCATCCCAAGGTCACGCTGGACTGCAAGGGGTGTCACGGCGCGACGACCTGGAAGCCGACCGGGACGAGCGGCGCGGGCTTCGATCACGACGCGACCGGCTTCACGCTGCGCCAGCGTCACGCGCAGGTCGCGTGCACGGCGTGCCACGGTGGCAAGCGGCCCCCGGCACCCGCGGGCGGTCGCACCAACTCGACCTGCCAGAGTTGCCATCCCGATCCGCACATGGGCCACATGGCGGGGCAGTGCTTCGAGTGCCACACCGCCGTCGGGTGGCAGGACGTCGCCATGTTCGAGCAGCATCGCCGCACGCGCATGCCGTTGACCGGGCGCCACGCGGTGATCGCGTGCGGCGCGTGCCACCAGCGCCAGGCCGATCGTGGGTTCCGCGACCTGCCGACCGACTGCTTCGGCTGCCACGGCAAGGTCTACGCCGCGACGCCGGGGCACACCGCGAACCCGCGCGAGTGCCAGGTCTGCCACGCGACGACCGCGTGGACGCCCGCGCGCAAGCTGTCGGACCTCGCCCGGCTCGCGGATCACGATCGCAGCTTCGTGCTGTCGTCCGGCGGGCATCGCGCGGTGCCGTGCGAGGGCTGTCACGTCGATCTGGGAGGTCCGGGCGCTGATCGCCGCCGCCCACGCGCCGTGCGCTGCGACGGCTGCCACCAGGCGGCGAGCGTCCGCAAGCAGCACCGGCAGCCGGTCGCGGCCGTCGCGACGGCGTGCCTCGGTTGTCACCCGCGCGGGGTGCGGCGATGACGCGCGCGTTGCTGATCGTCACGATCGCGACGGGGCTCGTCGCGACGGGGTTGGCTCACGCGGAGACGCTCACGTTCCAGATCCCGCTGATCGTCACCGAGGTGGCGGGCGACGTCGCGTTCGTCGACGTCGGCGCGGACGGCGATCTCAAGCCGGGCATGCCCGTGCTGCTCACGCCGGAGCGAGGGCACCCGATCGTCGTCGAGGTCAACGCGAAGACTGCGGCGGTGAAGCTCGGGGGCGTGACCGTCCGGGTCGGCGAGGCTGCCCTCGCGTTTCGCGAGCGACCGCCGCGCGCGCTGCGCCTCGCCGACAACACCGGCCAGTGGCCCGACGCGGTGCGGCCCGCGACGACCGACACCCCGACGCCGATCGCGCTGCGGGCGGACGACGACGACCGCCGCGTGGCGCTCGCGATCATCGGCCACGCGTTCGGCGCCGTCGGGCAGGGCGAGCGAGGCGGCGCGGGCGAGCTGCGCGTGATCGGCGCGTTCGAGCTGCTGCGCGAGCGTCCGCTGGGCGCGGATCTCGACGCGTCGGTGCGGGTGTACGCGCAGGGCTACGACGGCACGCACGCGCCGCTCCTCGTCCACGCCGCGGCGCTGCGTTACGGCGACGCGCACGCGCCGGCGCTCGCGGTCGGTCGCCTGCACTACGCCGCGTCGGCGCTCGGCATGCTCGACGGCGGACGCGCGTCGCTGTCGACGGGCAAGTTCGAGCTCGCGGCGTTCGGCGGCCTGGTGCCGGATCCGATCGACGGGCGCCCCGAGACCCACGCGACGCGGTTCGGCACCGAGCTGATCTACGACGACGTCGCGTCGGCGCATCGCCCGCGCCTCGCGATCAGCGCGCACGCGTCGACCTGGCGTGGTGAGCTCGACGAGCGACGGCTCAACGTGACGTCGTCCGCCGTGTTCGGTGGGACGTGGGCCAACGCGTGGACCGAGGTCCAGCAGTTCTCGAAGGACAACCCGTTCGGCGCGTCGGCGGTCGAGGTCGTCGGCGCGGGCGCGAGCGCGGAGTGGCGGCGCCGCGACGCGCACCTCGGCGTCGACGTCACCTACCTCGTGCCCGAGCGCTCCCTCAAGCTCGCGGAGCTGCTGCCCGCGTGGGTGTGCACGCGCGTGCCCGCGCCGGGCGCGGCGACCGAGGCGTGCACCGGCGAGGATCGCCTGGTCTCGTCGACGGCGTCCGGCGGCGTGCGCGGCGAGGCCTGGGCGATCGATGCCGCCGCGTCGATCGCGTCGACGAGGGAGAGCACGGCGAGCGTCGGCGGCTCGGGCTACCTCCGCGGCGAGCTGCGGCGCGGGATCACGCGCGTCCACGCGACGGCCTCGGGCGGCCACGCCGGGTTCGGCGACTGGGCCTCGGGGGAGCTCGGCGTCGCGGTCGCGCCGTCGCGCACGTTCGACGTGGCGCTCGCGTACCGGCCCGAGCGGCTCGCGGAGACGCCGACCGCGCCGGTGATCGTGCACGCGATCCTCGCGGACCTGCACGCGACCATCACGCCCTCGTTCGATCTCGGCGTGTTCGTCCTCGGCTCGTTCGGGGCCGACCGCGAGGTGCTGGCGGCGCTCGTGACGTTCGCCTGGCGCCGGTAGGTCGCCATCGCGCGAACTTCTCGCAGCGATCTGGCGCCGTCGTCCCACATGCGAGCACAGCACGGCACCCACTCGTCGGTGCGACGGGGCTTACCAAATACATGCGCGTTGCTTCGTCGACGATCCGCTTCCAGAGTGCTCGTCGATGAGGGCCATCAAGTTCGTATTCGCGTGTTCGCTTTCGCTCGTGGGTTGCACCGCCTCGATCGGCAACTTTGGTGGTAACGACACAACTTCCAATCCTGACGCGGGGCCTGGCGGTGGTGGTGGTGGTGGTGGTGGCTCGGGCAGTGGCAGCGATCCAACGCCTCCACCGACGACCGGTGGGGCGTATTTCGATCACCCGATGTTCTGGAACCGCGACGTCACGGCCGCGCCGAAGGCCGCGTCCAGCGATCGCGCGATCGCGGCGCTGCGGGCGGCGGGCGGCTGGGGCAACGGCGACACGATGCAGATAGACTTCTCGCTCGACGTGCTCGACGCGCCCCCGGGCACGCCGATGCAGACGTTCGATCCGTCCGACGCGTTCTTCGCCCCCGACTGCGATCACGTGCCGGTGCCGGTGCCGGTGGGCGGCAACGTCGAGGGCGAGTCGGGCTACGCGTGCGTGGGCGACGGCGACTGTCACCTGCTCGTCGTCGATCGCGCGGCGGGCAAGCTGTTCGAGATGTGGCGCGCGAACATCACGTCGACGTTCGTCGGTGGGTGCCTCGCGGTGTGGGACACGCACGCGGCCTACACGGACACGCTGCGCGGCGATCAGTGCACGAGCGCCGATGCGGCCGGCTTTCCGATCACGCCGCTGGTGTTCACCGCCGACGAGGTCGCGGCCGGCTCGATCGATCACGCGATCCGGTTCATCCTGCCGAACAACCGCGTCAAGCGCGGCTTCGTGCGACCGGCCACGCACGGCACGGCGACGACCGGCGCCGCCGACGCGCTCGCGTACGGGGCGCACCTGCGGCTGCGCGCGGACTATCCGATCGCGTCGCTGCCCACCGAGGGCGCGCGCGTCGTCGCCCGGGCGATGCAGAAGTACGGCATGTATCACGCCGACGGCGGCAACATCGCGCTGACCGCGCAGAGCGATCGCCACACGACCGCGAAGTGGGACGGCCTGCTCGCGCCCCAGGACCTCAGCGCGCTGCGCGTCGAGGAC
>JAPLLF010000986.1 GCA_026387715.1 Pseudomonadota bacterium | reverse complement strand
CGTCCACGGCCGGCAGGTACAGCCGCATCGTCGTTCCGGTCCCGACCGTCGAGCTGACCTCGATCGCACCGCCATGGGATCGCACGGTGCCGTAGACCATCGGCAGGCCCAGGCCGGTGCCGCGGCCGATGTCCTTGGTGGTGAAGAACGGCTCGAAGATCCGCTGGATGGTCGCCGCGTCCATCCCCGAGCCGCTGTCGGTGACCCCGATCTCGACGTAGCACCCCGGGGTGACCTCGAGGGCGGTCGCGCGCTCGGCGCCGAGCTCGACCTGGTTCGCCGAGATCGTCACCCGGCCGACGCCGCGCATCGCGTCGACCGAGTTCAAACACAGGTTGACCAGCGCCTGCGTGATCAGCGTGGGATCGCCTTCGACACTCGGGCCCGGACGCGGGACGTCGACCGCGAACGTCACGCCCTTGGGCACGGTCCGCGCGAGCAGCTTGACCAGCTCCCCGACCACCGTGCCGAGCTCGACGCGCTCGCGGCGGTACTTGCCGCGCCGCGCGAACCCGAGCAGGTTGCGGGTCAGCTCGGCGCCGCGCTGGGTCGACTCGATGATCCCGTCGAGATCCTCGTGAAATGCGGGGGGGATGTCCTCGCGGAGCAGCTCGGCGCCCCCGAGGATGCTTGTGAGCACGTTGTTCATGTCGTGCGCGAACCCGCCGGCGAGCGTGCCGACCGCCTCCATCTTCTGGGCGTGCATGAGCTGATCGCGGAGCTGCGCCCCTTCGGCCTCCGCGCGCCGGCGGTCGGCCAGCTCCCGCCGCGAGTCGGCGAGGGCCGACTCGAGCGCGACGTTCTGGCGCGCGTCGCGGGCGCGGAGGGTGGCCAGCCGATCGGCAATCTCGCGCACCTCGGCGAGCGCCGACTGCTGGCCGTGCGACAAGAACAGGAAGTCGACGATCGCGTCGTGGATCGCGAAGTCATTGATCGTGAGCCCCAACTGTGCGAGCTCCTCGGCTGCGGTCACGCGAGGGGAGCCGAGGAACAACAGGGTCTCGGTGTCCGGGCGCGCGATGATCTGGCCCTTGAGCACGAGCCGCGAGCCACGAGCCGCGAGGACGCAGAGCTCGAGCCCGCGGTCGCGCAGGACCTCGTAGGTCAGGGTCTCGCGGGGGCGTTGGAGCGTGCAGTGGTCGAAGAGCGACGCGCCGACGCCGAGCTCCGGGATGAGCTTGGCCAGGCTTCGGCCGAGCTGCACGACGCGGAGCCCGCGATCGATCACGACGTGAAACGGGAACACGCGATCGAGCTCGTCGGCGTGCAGGCCACGGCTGGTCACCCGGGGGTCACCCGGAGGACAAACTCGTCGTGGCCACGCTCCGCGCGGGTGACCGCGTGGACGATCTCGACCGGGGTGCCGAAGTGCTCGCCGAGGCCACGGATGAGGCCGATGACCATGTGGGCGAGCCCGTCGCGGGTCGAGCGGTAGATCAGGTCGAGGGTGGCGTCGGGGCGACGCGTGCAACGGAACTCCGGAGCGCGGAACTCGGGGAACGACTCGCCCATCCGGCCGTGGAGGGCGTCGAGGTTGCACAGGACCTCCTCCACCGATCGCCCCGCCAGCTTGAACAACTCGCCGTAGCCCTGGCGGCCGGTATAGAGGACCCAGTGGGCGCCGAACCGCTCCAGTAACGCGCTGGCCGGGATGCCGAGCTCGTCGCTCGCCGCGCCGACCAGCCGGTAGGTGATGGCATCGGGGTACGCCTGCATCGTCGAGAACGATCCGGCGTCGACCCCGCCGAGCTGGCAGATCCGCTGCCACGCCGCGTCGCCGTGCTCGGTGCGGATCAGATCTTCGAGGCCCTTGTTGACAAGTCCGTACATGATGGTCTCCTCAGCCCTGGGGATCCGCAAGCTCGCGACATCGAGTTGGAGCTCGGAGATCCGGCGATCCAACGTGGCGCGCCCGATCTCGAGCAAGCGCGCGGCGCTGCTCACGTTGCCGTGCGTCGAGCTCAGCGCACGCATGATCGCCGTCGTCTCCACGGCCTCGATCGTCGGCGCCTCGGGTCTCTCGGGCACAGCGCGTGCGGGCGGCGCCGGATTGCCGACGGTGACCGCGCCCCAGCTCAAGCTCGACCACGGCGCGCTCGCTCGGCGTGGGGCGCGAGGCGGCCATCGTCACGATCGGCGTGGCCTTCGCGCCGCGTAGATTTGGAGGTAGGTCGCTCATCAGCGCGTGTAGCTTCAACGGGTCCGGGAGGGGATGGGGGAGGCCAACAGCGCCCACCCCACGTATCGACCAAATCGCCTCACCGCCCATTCCCTAGAGTAAACGAAGAGCATGGGGCACGGGTAGGGGTGCGGCTGTGACCCGTTGCTTTCGGTTGCCCAAGAGGTCGGCGCCGGCGAGGACGAGCGAGGACGAGCGAGGACGAACCGGGACGAACCGGGACGAACCGACCGGGTAACTGCGCGTGATCGTGCGAAGTCGCTGTTTTCCTTCGCCACGTAGCTCCCTGGTTTGGAGGTTCGAATCCTCTCGCCCCGACTACTTCTTCTCGACGACGATCGGCGGATTCACCGGCGTGAGCCGAAGCTGGACGGCGGGCCGATCGGTGCGGGCACGCTCGGCCGCCGTCCGACCGTAGAGCTTCGCGATGCGATCGGGTGGCAGCTCCTGGTCGTAGGACACGTCGTAGAGGAGCTGGGTGTCGGTCGCCTGGAACCTCCAGGGATCGCCGCGGTCGAGGCCGATCGTGTGACCGTAGGTCCCGGTCGCCGCGGTCGACAGCACGCACCATGCCCAGTCAGTCGGTGACCCGACGATTGGCATCGGGACGAGATCGAGGCACCGGAGGTCTCGTTCGTTCGAGTTCTGCGTCAACCGCGGGAGCACCGCACCATCGGGTTGCGCGAGCGGCCGATGATCGTCGTGATGTGGCCCGACCCACACACCCTCGATCGCCCCCTCGAGGTGGCGGCGGGAATCGCTGCGCTCCGAGATCAGGTGATCGGAGCGCGGGTGTAGCGTCTCCATATGGCGCCGTCCGTTCGGGCCTTGGCGACGCGGGACACGACCCGGTCGGAGATCGCGTCGTGACGGAGTCGCGCTTCCCGCCGTCGGCGTGGCGTCGGGTCGCGCTCCTGCTGTTCGTCGTCGGCTGGGGCGCCAATCACTTCGGCGCGCTCCTCCTGGTGTACGGCGTCCGACTCGCGCTCGATCCGGCGGCGCTGGCCCTGCTGTTCGGCATCTACGCGCTCGGGCTGATCCCGGGCCTGTTGCTCTCCGGTCCGCTGTCGGATCGCCACGGTCGGCGCGCGCTGGTCCTCCCGGCGGCGGCGGCGGCGCTCGTCGCGAGCGCGCTCCTCGGCGCCGGTGGCTCGAGCTTCGTCGCGTTGCTGCTCGGGCGCCTGGGGTACGGCCTGGCCGCCGGCGGTGTCATGAGCGCCGGCGCCGTCTGGATGCTCGAGCTCTCCGCCGCCGCTGGTGCTGGGGTCGGCGCCAGGCGCGCGACGATCGCCCTGTCCGCGGGGTTTGGCCTGGGCCCGTTGTTCAGCGGCCTCCTCGCCCAGTTCGCGCCCGCGCCGACGATCCTGCCGTTCGTCGGGCACGTCGCCGCGCTCGTCGTCGCGCTCGTCGTCGCTGCGGGCGCTCCCCAGGCGCCCCCGCGCACGACGTCCATCGCCCGCGTTCCGTTCCTCCAGCGCATCGGGCTCGACCGCGCGAACCGCCGCGGCTTCGTGACCGGGGTGCTGCCGATGGCGCCGTTCGTGTTCGTGTTTCCGGCGATCGCGTTCGCCGTGATCCCGGAGATCCTCGGGTCGCACGCGCTCGGTCGCGCGCCGATCGCCTACACCGGGTTGATCGGGTGCGTCACGCTCGTCTCCGGAGCCCTGGCGCAACCGCTCACCTTGCGCTTCGCGCCCACCACGGGCGCGCGCGTGGGCCTCGTGATCGGCGCTTCCGGAGCCGCGATCGGCGCCCTCGCCATCGTGTCGAACGAGCCCGCGTTGCTCCTGGTCACGGCCGCCACCCTCGGCGTCGGCTACGGGGTCTGCATGACCTCCGGGCTGCGCCAGGTCGAGCTCCTCGCGTCCCCGGAGACCCGGGGCGGGCTCGTCGGCCTGTACTACGTCGTCACGTACCTCGGGTTCGCGACACCCTATCTGCTCGCGCGCGCGGTGCGCACGATCCCCGCGCACCTGGCCCTGCTCGGCGTCGCCGCGCTCGCGCTGCTGGTGGCCGTCACGCTCCAGCGACCCGTCCGGCTCGATCGCTGAGGGCTACAGGAGGGCGTTGGGCACCGGGTCTGGACTGACCGCGGCGACCTTGTAGAACCGGTTGAACAGCGGCGTCGCCATCAGCGTGGTCACGATCGCCATCAGCACCCTGATGGCGAACAGCGGGGCGCCGATCACGCCGCGCTCGAGGCCGATGTTGAGGATGATGAGCTCCATGAGCCCGCGCGCGTTCATCAGGGTGCCGAGCGCGAGGCAGTCGCGCATCGGCTCGCCACACATCCGCGCGGCCGCGCCACACGCGACGCCCTTGCCGAGGGTGGCGGCGGCGGAGATGACCACGGCGAGGATCCACAGCTCCGTGCTGTCGACGAGCCCGATCCGGGTGTTGAGCCCCGAGTACACGAAGAACACCGGCAGCAGGAACGTGGTCACCAGCGGCCCGAGCGCGCGCTCGAGCTCCTTGGCGAACTTCCCGCGGGGCATCGCGATGCCCATGATGAAGGCGCCGAACACGGCGTAGATCCGGATGTAGTCGGTGAACCACGCCCCGCCCATGACGAGCATGAGCACGAACGCGAGCATGCCCGGGCTCATGCGCTTGCTCTTCTCGACCACGGCTCCGAGCGGGGCGAGCAGGCGGCGCCCGACGACCATCATGAAGACCGCGTAGCCAACCCCACCGCCGATGGCGATGGCGGCGAACTGCGCGTCACCGCTGAAGCTGGCGAGCACGACCGCCAGGACGCACCAGGCGGCCGCGTCGTCGATCGACCCCGCCGCGAGCGCGAGGGTCCCGAGCGAGGTGTTCGAGATGCCCCGCTCGTAGATGATGCGGGCGAGCATCGGGAACGCCGTGATCGACATCGACGCCCCCATGAACAGCATGACCTCGACCACCGTGCTCTTCGCCCCGAACAGCCCCATCTTGCCGAACGTGTAGAAGGCGATCACCGCCCCGAGCGCGAACGGCACCGCGATCCCGGCGAACGACACCGCGAACGCGCTGCGGATGCGCTTTCGGATCAGCTCGATGTTGAACTCCAGGCCGATCGTGAACATGTAGAGCGACAGGCCGACCTGCGCGACGGCGAACAGGATCGGCATCGACGCCTTTGGGAACACGTAGCCCTGAACCTCTGGGGTGAGCCAGCCGAACAGCGACGGCCCCATCATGACGCCCGCGATCATCTCGCTGACGACCTTGGACTGGCCGAGGCGCACGGCGACGTAGCCGACCAGGTTGCAGACCCCGAGGATGAACGCCATCTGCAGGAAGAATCGAACCGAGAGGTCGAACGTGTTCATGATCGCTCCTGCCGTCATCTCGAGACGACCACCGACACGTAACCCCCCCCACCTCGACAGCATGTCGAAGCGCCTCCCCAGCTCCCAGTCTAGACGTGCCCACGCTCGGCTTCAAGTATTGGCCGGCCGGATCGCCGTCGACGTTTCGAACCGATCGTCAGGCGTAACCATCGGCGGGGCGCCGACATCCCACCTCTCCATGGACCAGACGCGTCACGATGTCGCGCGCCGCCGGAAGCCCCGGCGTAGCGAGTCAACGTCGACTGCGCTATCCTCGTCGACGGCATCATGGGGATGCCGTCCTGTCACCCAACGTTCGAGCCGCTGAGCAAAGCAAGGAAGTCGACCGATGACACCCACTGCGAAGGAATGCGACGTTCTCATTCTCGGGGCCGGCATGGCGGGTGGCAGCCTCGCTCGCCAGCTCAAGCTCGCGCACCCCGAGCTAGCGGTGATCGTCGTCGACAAGAAGGCCGAGTTCGACTACTGGATCGGCGAGTCGACCGTCGAGGCGTGGGAGGACTACGCGACGCGGACGCTCAAGCTGGGCCCGTACCTCAACTGCCACCACATGCAGAAGCACGGGCTGCGGTTCTGGTTCGACTCCAAGGAGAAGGACCTGCCGCTCGCCAAGATGTCCGAGTTCGGGCGGAGCTGGTATCACCCGCTCACGGCGCGCCAGATCGATCGGGCCAAGTTCGATCGTGACCTGTGCGAGATGAACCGCAAGATGGGCGTCGAGGTGCTGCTCGACACCAAGGTGCTCGGCGGCGCCAAGACGTTCAAGGATCACATCCGGCTCGACGGCAAGAACGGCCACGAGGTCGACACGAGCGCGGGCACGATCAAGTGCAAGTGGATCGTCGACTGCACCGGGCGGAGCTCGCCCCTCGTGCAGATGCTCGACCTGGCCGATGAACCCGGCCACCCGGCCGGCTCGTACTGGGCACGCTACAGCAACTGTCGGAACGTCGACGACCTCGGCCCCGAGGCGTGGAAGGATCGCATCAACCACACCGAGCGTTGGACGTCGACCAACCACTTCATGTACCGCGGGTACTGGATCTGGGTCATCCCGGTCACCGACGACATCATCAGCATCGGCGTCGTGTTCCACCACGACATCGCGCCGATGTCGTTCAAGAACGGCGCCGAGCTCGAGGCGTTCTTCCGGAGCCACGCCGCGGTCAACGAGATCATGGGCAACGCCCCCGAGACCGTCGACTTCTTCGCGCTCAAGCAGATCGCGCGGATCTCCAAGCAGCACTTCTCGGCGGAGGATCGCTGGGCGCTCAGCGGGATGAGCGGCACGTTCCTCGACCCGATCGGCTCCACCGGCTGCTGGCTCTACGCCGAAGCCAACCGGTTCGCCGGCCACCTCATCAAGGCCGATCTCTACGATCACGACGCGGTCGCCGGGCGCCGGCTGGCGAAGCACTTCAACCTGATGGCGCGCGCGCGGTTCACCGCGCTGCGCGAGGTGTTCGGCCAGACCTACGATCTCTACGGCTCGTTCGACACCTGGATGCCGATGCAGGCCGGTCGGTTGGCGGCCTACTTCAACCGCGACCTCAACGATCACCTCACCGATCACGCCTACTTCCTGAACAAGATCCACGATCACGGCGACGACTGCGGCTGCTCGGTCGAGGGGATCCTCGACACCACGGCGCCGCTGCGCCAGGGGCTCATCCGCATCTCGCGCGAGATGCGCGACTACCTCGACAAGCGAGACCTCTACAACCAGAACAACGCCGGCCAGTGGGAGGCGATGGAGCGCTGGGAGTCGCGGCCCAGCATCCAGGCCAAGTGGCGCAAGCCGCGCGATCTGGAGGTCGAGGCGGGCGTCGATCTGGAGACCTACGAGATGGCGTTCTCGTTCCTGCTCGGGCGGATGGCGCAGATCGAGGGCATCGCGTTCGACGACGCTCGCTTCGAGCAGGTGTTTCGCCGCGACTTCGCCGCCAAGCAGTCGCTGTCCGACGCGCTCACCGCGCTGCGCGCGAGCTGACGTGACCTGTCGGTCGGATCGTGAACCGATCCGACCGATCCTGTTCTAAGGTCGGCGGATGAATCGCTGGAAGGTATTCGTCACGTGCGTGGGACTCGTCGGGGTCGGCTGCGGGGACGATGGTCAGCGAGCCGCGAGCGACGCCCCACCGGGCGACGTGCTGACGCCGATCCCGGTGACGATCACCATCACCACGCTCGGCGCGCCCCCCGAGTTGATCGCGTATCGCGTGGTGGGTGGCTCGACGCCCGGGCCGTGGCAAGCGCTCGACAAGGCCGCGACCCAGTTCGCGGTCGCCGGACCCGCGTACGAGCTGCTCGCCGTGTGTCAGCAGGGCGCCGCGTTCACCGTCGGCATCCGCGCCGAGCGGGTCGCCGACGAGATCTCGCCGTTCCTGCCGTGCTACGCGTACGCGCCCGTCGCGGCGCCCCCGGCGCCGGTCGCGGTCGGTGGCCAGATGACGACGGCCGGCACGGTGGTGCTCGGCAGCAGCGCGTCGTCGGAGACGGCGCCGTGGACGTTCGCGCTCGAGGCGACGCCCGGCCTGCACGAGCTGATCGCGTTCGGCGCGAACAAGTACGTCGTGCGCACGGGCGTCGACATCACCGC
>JAPLLF010000731.1 GCA_026387715.1 Pseudomonadota bacterium | reverse complement strand
GGGCAGATCGAGCTGGATCGGCACGCTCTCGGCGCCGTCGTGCGTCGCCGACACGATCGACCGACACATCGCGCAGGCCGCGACATGCTCGGCGATCTGCGGGTGCGCGTCGATCTCGCGGAGCTCGGCGAGGCTCGGGTGCTTCTCGCCGGTGACGCTCGGTTGCGTTTCGTCGGTCTGCAACGGCATGCCTCGCCGTCAGTTATAGCTCAGTGATCGCAGTCAGGGCCGTGAACGTGCTCGTGCTCGTGGGCCTCGTGCCCCGTGGGCGCCTCGGGCAGCGGCGTGCCCTGCTGGGTCAGCTTCTCGACGTCGGTGATCTGCGCGCTGTCGACGAGGAAGCGCAGCACCTTGTCCTGGCGGAGCGAGTAGACGACGTTGTCGAGGCGACCGTCGCGCTGCCACTCGGCGCGCAGCTTCGCGGGCGGCATGTTGCGCCCCTTCGCGGTGATCTCGACGTGCGCGCCGATCTCCTCGTCGGTGACCGCGACGTTCTCCTTGTCGGCGATCGCCTCGAGCAGCAGCTGGCCGCGGACCTCGTCCGTGCCGGCCGGGCGCAGCTTCTCGCGCAGGTCGTCGGTCAGGCCGGCGTTGCGATCGTTCTTGTCCGGCTTCATGCCGAGCATCTGGCGCAGGCGCTGGTACTGCATCTCGACCGCGCGCTCGACGAGCGACGACGCGACCGGGATCTGGTTCTTCTTGATCAGCTCGCGGAGCACGTTCTCGCGCGCCTCGCGATCGATCACGGCCTGCTCGCGGTCCTCGAGATCCTTGCGGAGCGCGGCCTTGAGGCCGTCGAGGGTCTCGGCCTTGCCGGTGTCCTTGGCGAACTCGTCGTCGAGCGCCGGCACGTCCTTCGCGCGGACCTCGAGGATCGAGATCGTCAGGGTCGCGTGGCGGCCCTTGAGCTGCTCGTCCTTGTGATCGGCCGGCACGTCGAACTCGAGGACCTTGTCCTTGGTGTCGATCGCGATGCCCGTGAGGGCCACGGCCATGCCCGGCAGCGGCTCGCGCTCGCCGTCCTCGAGGTCGACGGCGAACTCGGGCTGGTTGATCTGGTGCTCGCCGATCGTGCCGGTGACCGACAGGCCGACGATGTCGCCGAGCTGGGTGGTCTCGCGACCCTCGATCGGCTTGAGCTCGGTGTGCTCGCGGCGCAGCGTCGCGAGCGCCTCGTCGACGGCGCTCTCCGGGATCGCGAGCGTGCGGCGCTCGATCGGCAGGCCCTTGAAGTCCTGCGGCACGACCTCACCGCGCACCTCGATGATCGCCTTGAACGTGAAGGGGAAGCCCTTCTTGATCGGCGTCGCCTCGGACACGCGCGGCGGCGCGACGGCGGCGAGGTTGTGCTGCTGGTTCGCGGCGTAGAACGACTCGTTGACGAGCTCGTTCGCCACCTCGTAGTTCACGCGCTGGCCGTAGACCTGCTCGAGGACCGGGCGCGGGACCTTGCCCTTGCGGAAGCCTTTGAGGGCGACGCCCTTACCGAGCTCGCGGTACGCGTTCCCGAGCTTCTCGGAGACGGTGTCCCACGGGATCTCGACGGACATCTTTTTCTCGACGGGAGACACGTCTTCGATGCTGACCTGCATGGCGGGTCAGGTTGGTACCACAGGCCCGCGGCCGTGTCAGCGACGCAACCGATACGTCGGTTCGCCGTCGCGGAAGTCGCCCGGCTCGACGAGGTCGAGCCCGTACTTCTCGAGCTTCTCGACCAGCTCGTCCATGAAGGCCATCGCGTCGGTGCTGTCGATGATCTGGCCGATCGCCCGGGCGGAGACGCTCCCGGTGGCCTCGCCGAGCAGGTTGAGCACCCGGCGCTCGCGCCCGTCGATGTGGAACTCGGCGGGGACGACCCGGTCGACGAGCCTGCCCAGCCGGGAGCTGACCTGCGCCGACAACCCGAGCCGGACGACGGCCGACTGGGCTCCCGCTCCGAATTGGTAGCCGAGCGCCGTCCGCGCGTTCTGCGACGCCGCGGGCGACATCGGCGGCGCCACGGTCGTCTTGCGGCGGCTCCGCCCCAGCGGGGTCTTGCGCAGCTCCGCCTGCGTCGGCGACGACGACGCATAGTGCTGGGCGGCCGGGGCGTCGATCGGCAGGGCTCCCGGCACCTGAGGGACCCGGGCGGCGCTCGCCGCCTGCTGGTCGACGAAGTCGACCTCGGGCGTGGACACCGGGGTGCGCTTGGGGAGGATGCGCGGCGCGCCCGGCCCCCAGTTCGCGGTCGGCTCGCGGTTGAAGGTGTCCTCCTCGTCGGCCAGCCGGGGTGGGTTGCCCTTGGACCCGGCGAGGCGCTTGGCGGCACCCTCGAGCTGGGTGCGGACCTCCTGCGCCCTCCCGCTGTCGCCGTCGACGTGGATCCCCCACGGGCCGTTGACGTCGACGCCGGCGGGGCCGATCGCGAGCTCGATCCCGTGCAGCATGATCGTCGGCAGCGTCTGATCGCGGCTCTCGGCGTACGCGCGCATCATCACGCGCTGCTCCGCCCACTTCTCGGCGATCACCATGACGGATCGGTAGTGACTGGGCTGAGCAGCGGGGCTGCGGAGCCAGACATCGACAATCCGGATCGAGGCCATGGACCGGATCATCATACACAGGCCGGCGGCTGTGGGCGCGGGTGCAGGAATGCCACAGCCGTGTCAGACGTGCGTGAACGCCCACGGGAGATCGATGAGTTGCGCTGGCATCGCCCTTGAACATCCCCCTGTCATGACCCTGATCGACAATCACAACCCGACACGCCTTCACGACGAGGTCGTCAGCGAGACGCCCAGCGAGCTCATCACCCTCGGCGAGATGGAGCGACGCTACGTTCGTCAGGTCCTCACCGCGGTCAGCGGCAACAAGACGCACGCCGCGCGGATCCTCGGGATCGATCGCCGGTCGCTGTACCGGCGCCTCGAGGTGCCCCGCGACACGACCGAGCTCAAGGCCACGATCTCTGCCGCGCCCGACGCGAGCTGACCGCCTCGGGCGCCGACCATCGAGAGCTGGTATCGTGGGCGACAGATGGTCGACCTCGCAGCGGAACCGACCGACGACACACCGCGCGGTGATGCCCTGCGCGGCGCGCTGGTGTCGACGTTCCGGCGGATCATGCGGCTGTACTTTCGCGACATCGAGCGCGTCGGGCTGCCACCGACCGCCGACGTGCGCGGCCGCGTGTTCGTCTCGAACCACTACAACGCGCTGCTCGATCCGATCCTCGTGCTCACCGACGCGGCCTGCGAGATCTCCCCGATCGCGAAGTCGACGCTGTGGGACATCCCGGGCCTGCGGTGGCTGCTCGATCGCGCCGGGGCGGTGCCGATCATCCGGCGCAAGGACACGCCCGACAAGCAGGCCGGAGCGAACGACGCGACGTTCACGCGGATCGCGGCCCACCTCGCGGGCGGCGGCAACATCCTGATCTTTCCGGAGGGGACGAGCCACAGCGCGTCGCAGCTCGCGCCGCTCCGCAGCGGGGCCGCGCGCATGCTGCTCGCCGCGGCGCACCTGCACGGGGTGCCGCCGACGTTCCAGGCCGCCGCGCTGGAGTTCGACGAGCGCGACACGTTCCGCTCGCGCTGCCTCGTGCTGTGGGGGCCGGTGCGCACGTTCGCGGACCTGCCCGTCGCCGCCGACGGTGTTGCCGACCCCGCCGTCGTCGACGAGGCGCGGGTCGGGGCGGCCACCGCGCTCATGGAGGCCGATCTGCGCGAGCTGCTCGTCGAGGGAGCCTCGCACCAGGAGCGGCTGTGGATCGCGCGCGTCGCGGAGCTCTACGCCAACGAGAGCGGCGATGACTCGCTGTCGCGATGGAACGACATCGGCCGCCAGGTCGGGCTCGCGAGCGGCGTGCTGCGCGCGCTCGACCCCGACGTCGTCGCGGACGTCGCCGCCCACGTCGACGCGTACTACGCCGCGCTCCGTCGTTGTGGCGTCAAGGACGCGCAGATCGCGGGCGCACCATCCCTACCGCCCGGCGTGGCTCCCACAGACCGCGGCTCGCGGCTCGCGGCGATCGCGCGCGCCCCGCTCGCCGCCGCGGGCTTCGCGCTGTACGCGCTGCCGTACTTCATCCCGCGGTTCGTCGCCCGCCACAGCGACCCCGACGCGGTGTCCACGATCAAGCTCGGCGCCGCCCTCGTCGTCTATCCGGTGTGGATGGGTGGGCTCGTCGCCGCGGCGCTCACGCTGCTGCCACCCCCGCTGTCGCTCGCCGCCGCCGCCGTCGCGATCGCCTCGCCGTTCGCCGCGCTGCGCTGGCTCGACGCCTGGTACCAGCGCGCGCACGACGTCACCCCCGACGAGCGCGCGACGCTGACCCGGCTGCGCAAGGCGGCACGCGTGGCGATCGATCGCGCCCACGCGAAGCTGCCAAGCTGATCAGAAGCTGATCAGAAGCGCCCGGACCACACGAGCTGGCCGCCCGCGCTGCCCGGCACCAGGCTGATCTTGCTGCCGTGGTCACGGGCGTCGTGACGGCCGAGCACGACCAGGGTCACGCCACCCGCGAGCGCGAGCCCACCGACGACGAAGCTGATGCGCGCGCGCTGGGCGGCGTTCTGGCCGACGGTCTGGACGTGCGGGTCCCACACGCCCGAGCCCGCGCTCGCCGTGTCGGCGTGGTTCTGCGCGGACACCGCGAACACGATGCCCGCCGCGATCCCCACGCCGCCGACGGCCACCGCCCCGTAGCCGATGATCCGCTTGGTCCGGCCGGCGGCCGTCGAGGACTTGGGCCCGGTCGGCCCGGTCGGCCTGGTCGGCTCGGTCGGGATGGGCACGATCGGCTCGGTCGGCACCACCGTCGGGTCGATCGGCGTCGTGATCGGCGGGACCTCGGTGAGCGCGGGAGTCGGGGGCGGTGGCACCTTCGGGCAGCTCGCCTCGAGCTCGCCGAGGAACTTGTCGACCTTCGGGAGGTTGTCGGCGGTCGGGAAGTTCCGCTTGTACGTCCGGTACGCGGTGATCGCGCCCTGGCAGTCGCCCTTGAGCCGAAATGCTTGCGCGATGTTGAACAGCGACGGCTGATCGGAGCGCAGCTTGTACGCCTCCTTGAACTTCGCGATCGCGGCGTCCCATTCCTGGACGTCGTAGAGCCGCTTGCCCTCCTGATAGGCCACCTCCGCCGGATCCGCGGGCTTCGACGGCAGCGGTTGGGCGTGGGCGACGACGGACGGCAGCGCAAGCGAGGCCGCGAGCATCAGGGCGTACATGCGAGTCACGAGATCTCCATCCTCACATCGGGGCTTCGTCGTCGGGCACCGGGTTCGTCGGCTTCGACGGCTACGTCGGCTTCGTCGGCTTCGTCGGCTTCGTCGGATTCGTCGGATTCGTCGGCTTCGTCGGCTTCGCCGGTTTGGTTGGCGGCGGCGTCGGCGTCGGCGGGGTTGAAGTTGGCGTCGGGAGCGTGGCGCTGCCCAGCTCGCCCACGGCCGCCGGGGTGGGCGTCGGGTCGGGAGTGGGTTTCGGGTCGGGGGTTGGCGTGGGCGCTGCCGTCGGTGGCAGCGAAGGCATCGGCAGGCCCTCGACCATCCCGGCCGGCGGGCCCTGGAGGCCGAGATAGATCGCGACCCCGAGGCCGAGCGCGCCGAGCGCGCCGAGCCCGCCGACCACGAGAAGCTTCGACCTCCTCCACGAGGTGGACGGGAACGCCGTCGATGTGGGGCCTTGGGCTGTCTGTGGTGAGGTGGGCGTCGTGCCGTACGTGGAGGTCACCGCGAACGCGGTCGCGTCGACCTGCTGGCGCGCGAGCCGCATCGTCGCGCGCGCCTCGGCGAGGGTGGGCCGCTCCGCCGCTTCCTTGGCGAGCAGCTTCGTGATCAGCGCGTCGAGCACCACGGGCACCGCCGGGTTCTGCGCGCGCGCCGAGCGTGGCGGCTCGTAGAGGTGCTTGGCGATCATGTCGGCGGAGTTGTCGGCCGGGAACACGTGCTCGCCGGTGAGGATCTCGAACATCACCGCGCCGAGCGCGTAGATGTCCGTGTGGTGATCGACGGCGTACCCGCGCGCCTGCTCCGGCGACATGTACGCCGGTGTGCCCATCATGTTGCCCGTCTGCGTGCGCTGGCTGAGCGCGGAGTCGGCGCCGGTCAGCTTCGCGATCCCGAAATCGAGCAGCTTCACCGTCGGGCGATCCCCCTTCACCTCGACGAGGAACACGTTGTCGGGCTTGAGGTCTCGGTGCACGATCCCCTTGTCGTGGGCGGCCTCGAGCGCGACCGTCACCGTCTCGAGCATCAGGAGCGCCTCGCCGATCGCGATCGGCCCGTGCGCGGCGATCGCCGACGTGGACATCCGCTCGCGCAGGCTCTGGCCGCGCAGCCACTCCATCACGAAGTACGAGCGGCCGTCGGGCAGCGTGCCGAACGCGAAGATGTCGACGATGTTCGGGTGGCCGATCTGGTTGACCGCGCGCGCCTCCTGGACGAACCGCTCGACGGCCTCGCGATCCACCGAGAGCTGCGGATGCAGGACCTTGATCGCGGCCTGCTTCGCGATCACCGGGTGGATCGCCGAGAACACCGTGCCCATCCCACCCTGGCCGAGCTTGCCCTCGACCCGATACTCGCCGATCAACCGACCCGGGCCGATCGCGTCGTCGTCCTCCGCGGTCAGCTCCGTCGACGTCGTCATCTCGGCAGCAATGCTAGCACCACCCCGACCAACGCTCCACGTCGACTGCGACACCGGTGAGGAGGCGCGGGTGCGGTGCGGTGCGCGCGTCGCAACCTGGTGTCGCGTGCGACAGCATCGCGTGGGGTCGCAGGCACCGTGTCACGGGCGTTGATCGTCGTCGCATTGAGCCGTGACGTGGCCTGCCCTATTCGTGGATGGTGCCGCATCGCCACCTCGTGATCCTCCTCCTGACGGTGTTCGTCTCCCTCGAATCCGGCGCCCGCCAGGCGCGCGCGCAGTCGCCGACGACCGGCGCGATCGCGGGGCGGGTGGTCGACCCCAAGACCAACCTCGCGCTCGCCGGCGTCACCGTGATCGTCGAGTCGAAGCAGCGCGCGTTCTCCACGCTCGCGATCACCGACGACAACGGCGCCTACAAGATCACCGAGCTGCTGCCCGACGACTACGTCGTGAACTTCTACCTGGAGAAGGCGCAGGTCACCCGCGACCACATCCACGTCGGCGCGAACGAGACCGTGTCGGTGTTCCAGAAGATGCACCGCGACCGACACCGCCGGCGCCGCGGCGGGCGCGCAGAACGACGGCCTCGGCACGTCGTTCTCGGGGTCGACCTCGCTCGAGAACCGCTACCTCGTCGACGGCATCGACATCACCGGCCTGACGTACGGCACGGTCGGCACGCCGGTGCTCAACGACTTCGTCGAGGAGATCGAGGTGCTCACCGGCGGCTACAACGCGGAGTGGGGGCGCGCGATCGGCGGCATCGTCAACGTCGTGACCAAGTCGGGCACCAACCGGTTCCGCGGCTCGATCTTCGGGCACATCTCGCCGGGCGTGCTCACGCGCAAGGCCCACGCCACGCCGGTGAACGCGTCGTCGATCGACGTGACCTCCGATCGCGTGTACGCCGCCGACCTCGGCTTCGAGCTCGGCGGCCCGATCGTCCCGGACCGGCTGTGGTTCTACGTCGGCATCGCGCCGTCGGTGTCGCGCACCGATCTCACCCGCACGACCAAGCGGCAGACCGACTGTCGCCGCGTGCTCGAGGA